>SEAL01000025.1 GCA_004145215.1 Chloroflexota bacterium
TTTGTTTGTTTGCCTGTCGGCTGGGCTGCGGCGCTTCTGCGTATTCCAATCGTAATTCATGACAGCGATGCGCACCCCGGACTGACTAGTCGGCTGCTTGCACGCTATGCGACGTACATTGCCACCGGTGCGCCGCTAGAATACTATTCATATCCAGCCGCCAAATCGTCGTACGTCGGCGTCCCTGTGTCGAGTGACTTCAAACCATTCACGGACACGCAGCGCACTGCTGCAAAGCAACAATTAGCAGTTGATCCCACGCGGCCACTCGTCGTCATTACAGGTGGAGGACTAGGCGCACGACGAATCAATGATGCAGTGATGCTCAATTTACAACAACTGCTGGATATTGCAACAATCATTTTGATATCTGGCAATGATCAGTACACAGAGATTGCAGCACTGACACCGCAAGATGACGCACGATTTCAGTTGCATGCTTTTGTCGCAAAAGACATGGCGCTAATGATGGGGGCCGCAGATGTTGTTGTCAGTAGGGCGGGGCAGACGACTATTTTAGAACTGGCGGCACTCGCAACCCCGACTATTTTAGTGCCTAACGGTAGGTTAACTGGCGGTCATCAATTAAAAAACGCCAAAGTTTACCATGATAAAGATGCCGTGCTGATTGCTGATGAAAATAAATTCGAATCAGATTTATTTTCAAAAAAAGCACCAAAATCTGATGTGCCTCGCCGCAGGCAGGTCGCTCATCAGGGCGAATCGCGTCGGGAAATTGCCGCTGAGCGCCAGCAAGACGCCAGTAATACGTTCCGGCGTAATCGGACATTGACCGGTAGCGCGTCGCCCCGAGTGTCGACCGTTAACGAGCCAAACGCCGACCTGCGCTCGCCGCGCACGCAGGTACACCACCTTGCACATCAGCGACGCAAATTAGGGTCGCTGTTTATGATGGTTTTTTTGGCGGCTGGCCTGATCGCAATATTGTTGTACGAGTTCACCGCACAGCCTGTTGTCAGATCGAGTGATACTGCTGTGACGATAGATGCTGATCGGTATAGTCAGGTCATTGATGATTACCTAGGACGACGACCGGTAGAACGCTTGCGATTTGCACTGGACAACACTCGCTTGACTGAATTTGTACACCGCGAATTACCTGAAGTTGCATCTGTGAGAATCGACGGGTTCACTGCATTTGGCCAGTCTTCTTTTGATGTTACGGTGCGCAAGCCTATTGCTGGTTGGCTAATTGGTGATCGCCAGTATTATGTCGATGCGACTGGCGTTCCTTTTCAGAAAAATTATTTCCCATCCCCTACGGTCAACGTGGTTGATGACAGCGGCATTCAGCAGACTGCAGGAACGGCAATTGCCAGCAGTCGTTTCTTGAATTTCGTCGGGCGTACGGTGTCTGCAGCTGCTGAAAAAGGCTTCGTCATCGAGCAAGCTATTATTCCGGTAGGGACAACGCGCCAGTTAGAGTTAAAGATCAAAGATAGGGCTACGACGATAAAACTATCATTGGATCGTTCGATAGGGGAACAGGTAGAGGATATGCAGCGTGCAGTCGCATGGTTTGATCAGCGTAGTCAAGCGCCTGAATATATAGATGTCAGGGTATCTGGTAAAGCTTTCTATCGATAATGGTAAAGTTACGTGCCATTGACTTCTCCTCTACTACTTTCCGTTTGTTCTATTTTTGTTCTGAAAATTAATAATAATATGTAGTAGGTGAGAAAAGTATATTATTATATTTTTAAAATAAAAAGTCAAATAATGCAAATGTCCAAAATAGGGTAGTAGGTAATAAAAAATAGAGAAATGCAAATTTATAAAAAATACTATACAAACTGTGGAAAAACATATAATGTCAAATAGTTCATGATGCGTCAAGCGTCCGCGTCTCTCGGCTGTTGTCTATATGTGATCAGTGGCAGCGCGTTGTTTAGGCATTACGTGTGTGCGTAATTGTTTATAGTAATAAGTATAGCAGCAACGCCGTCGCTATACATGGGACGGTAATGACTAAGTGTCTACTACCTATAACAGAGATTGTAGCATATACATGACACAATATGCATTTCATCTAGATGGGTTCTCATTCATCTATTGATACAATACTATATGTCGTAAAAGATATATTGTGCGACGTTAGACTACTATTTAAAACTGACTTACTATACACTCCTGTCACAATATAAAATATTTTTTCAGGAGCATTTATGCAACCAAACCAACCTACTCAAATCGATAACTACAAATCTCGCCTTTCACGCGTCTATGTAGACTCACGTTCTTTTAAGGACGATTCTGGCAAAACCGTCAATTACGACCGCCTAGTCCTTGAAGTTCAAATTAAGGGCGAATCGTTCCCAATTGAATTTAAACCTGAAAAAAAGGATCTAGCTATATTAAAGCTGTCTGACGTCGTGGATCAATCAGCGTTCTAGTTCTATTTTTGTTCTATGTTGGTGCGACATACCGCCGGTAGGTCGTTAAATGACTTGGAAGATAGTAGCAGCCAACTACCCTAAAACATTAATACTAAAAGGAAAAAATCATGCCAACAGATTATACGTTGCTTGATGCAGCTACTGCGGGCTCAGTGTTCTCGAACATGTGGGCAGTTGTCACAGACAACTTTGCAGGTGTTGCAATTCTTCTAGGTGCAGTTGCAGGTCTTGCTATCGCAGCAAAACTGATCAACGGTGCCAAAAAAGGAAAAGTCCGGGTATAAGCCTCGCAGGGAGCCGAACAAGAATTTCCTCAGAGATTCCCGCCACTCGGCTCCCCTACCCGTATAAAAATATTATGGAAACAATACCAATCACAGACATTATTAGAGCAATTCTCGGGTTAACCCGCGACTTTCTGGTGTACTTTGCCCCCTTAATCGGAATATTGGGAGGTATAAAACTACTATCAGATTGGCTACATAAAATCGTATTCGGAAGGAAAGTATGATGGCTACATTAGGCATATTTGCATTAGGATTTATTATTGGTTGTGCAGCATTAGACCTCTATATGCTACACAACTCACCTAAAGAGAAAATTGACTATGAAAGAGACGAAAAATAATGCCAGTCACGCAGGAATTTTTCATTCAACTTTCTGCTTTTTGGCTAGGTATTATTATCTCGTGGAAAATTATTGTGTGGCTGTCAGGGGAACGCCGGGGTGAAAACTAAATGTTTATTATTATGTCTATTATTCGCACTGTTCTTAACCGTATCATATACAGAATTTTCCGCTAAAGCTTGGGTGGGTGATCTACCTAGAAGCGAATGCGGCTTAACTATAGAACAGTTTAACCAGCATATGACATCATTTGAGGGTACTGACCATTTAGACATGCAACATCGTGTCTATGGATGTAGAGGAACCGTTACGTACGCCTATTTAAGTGCAACCTCCATAACATTTCACCGTAACTCTGATATGAATGAAAATTATTTTCGCGTAGCTCCCGGAAGTCCTACTACAATTTTTTTAGCTTTTAATCAGAACGGAAATTTTGTAAACGCAGGCTCATACAATAATAATGTTGATGTTTACCAGTTAGACACTCTAATTGGCCAATACAACGTTACTTTTTCACCAGATTATACAGGCAGCAAATACCCAACAGGCACAAATCCAGATCCCGAACCTACCCCTACATGTGGCCCATTCGACGTTCTTTGTTGGTTTTCGTCGGCTATAGGCAAAGTAGTCGATGGATTCCAGTCCCTCGGTGATTTAATAACGGGTTTATTCACTTCTATTACAGATTTCATAGTAAATCTATTTATGCCTCAGAACTCAAATGGCGAATATACAAATATAGTAACGTCAGGATTTAACACAATTATTTCAACATTCCGTGAACGACTAGGCTTCCTTCTCTACCCTTTCGACTTTTTACTTATGGTAAATAGTTCTGTAATTCAAGGTCCAAACGTCGGCGAGGTTAATTGCGAATCAAGTCTAGGCGGGAAGCTTATGATACCAAATTTACTTGGAGAAGAAGATGTTCGTTTTAATGTTTGTACTATAGAAAATACACCACTTTGGCAACCTATGACCGTAATAATCCGAACCGCATTTATCCTCGCTATAATTTTTATGATGTATTCAAAGTATAATTCAATAACCCGAGACAGGGAGGAAATTTAATGATTCAATTACTACTTTTCGGTGTAGGCATAGCTATTATTTTATTCGCTTTCGGATTATTCGGAAATCTACCGCCAACACCTGACTTTTTACTTCAATTCAATACATACATCGAGGGTATACTGTCTGGAATAGTACTTTTTGCTAAATGGCTATTTACTCCGGAGATATTCTACGGAGGAATGGTTATAGCCTTCGCTATTATATTCTGGGAGCCTCTATACCACACTTCGATGTATGTATTGAAAAAGATACCTCTCTTAGGGATAAATTGATGATAGACACTCCGTTTGGCCAAGCAACCCTACTCACTGACTATTTTCTCCACATTAATGGATTGATTACCAATAGAATCACTGGCGAGATATATGAAAATTGACTATAAATCACTTACTAAAAAATACACGCGCCCAGAAAAGGGTCTGTTCCCTGTTGGATCAAGGGTATATATCGGACGCCAGGGCAAAGGCAAAACACTATCTATGGTCAAATATATTCACGATCTCAAACTAACTTACCCTGATATGCAGATATTCTCGAATGTAATACTATACGGCCTCGAATATCACCATCTAAACGAGCCTTCAGACGTTGAACTTGCGCTAGCCTATCAAAACGGCAACAAGGGTGTCCTCGTCGTCCTAGACGAAGCACACCTGTATTTTAACAGCAAACAAGGCATTCCAGTGGATGTACTCACTGCCATATCTCAGCAACGTAAAGACAGACGTAGGATCGTCTTTAGTTCCCAGATATGGAATGAATTAGACATCTCAATACGAAAACAAGTCCAGGATGTCGTAATTTGTAAAAACATTGGTAGGCTTCAATTTAACAAAATCATGGACGGCGAAAGCATCAGACTTGATAAGTCTGATTATTCGTATGAAATGGATAAAAGATATTCAGAATTATATAAACATAATGATGAATATTACTCTCGTTACGATACTTTCCAAAAGATCGTAACTAATAAAGATTATTCACGGCTACCATTAAACAATGTAGTCGTTCCAATACCTCAAAAAGGCAAAAAACATGCTTAATAACAGTAGTAGTGTCGCGCGCGTGGAGCTCCTCCATGGCTCAAGCGCGCAGCGACACAAACAAAATCGAAAACTAACTGATCCTTAAACATGCCCCGCTTGCGGGGCTACTCGATAGGAGGACATTTAACATACTTTTTAAAGGGATAACGGTATATGGAAGAAACAGTAATTTACGATATAACAAAGGAATATACCAATATGTATAAAGTAGTAGTTTATAAAAAACCGTACGTCCCTTTCACTAAAAATGACGACGATCGAGATAAAGCAAAACTAACTAAAAATGATAATAATGACGAATCACTCCAGCGATCAGTTCGCCGCTCCCGCACAATGATTAATGACTATGTTCATTGCAATGAATTTGATTTATTTATCACTTTTACTTTTGATCCCAAAAAAGTGAATCGCTATGACCTGACTGCCTGCTATTTAAAAATGCAGGGATGGCTCTGGCGAACTCATCGCAAATACAAAGATTCAGATTTTCGATATGTCATAGTTCCCGAAAAACATAAAGACGGTGCTATTCATTTCCATGCTCTAATAGGCGGCTATGACGGCCCGTTAAAAAAGACTAATGTAATCCAAAACAATAAACGCGTATATAACGTTTCAAGCTTTCGTTTTGGATTCACCAATGCCCAGTATCTCGATGATGATAAGCAAAAAGCTATCGCCTACCTTTGTAAATACATTACTAAAGACATGGTGATGGTCAGTAACCGTCGCAGATATTGGTCTAGTAGGAATTTGCAAAAACCTATATCTTTTCGCAACAAAATATACGAGATGGGAATTTCAAAATTCTTAAACCACAAAACCGCCACTTTCGAATCTGACTACAACGTCGTTTACGAAGTGTCCAAAGATTTATTCGTGAATTAATGTGTGCTTTATTTTCGAATAAATCTGTTCTTCCGACTCCCACTCCCCTTGCTTGAACCGAACTAACGGCATTTCTGATTCTTTCAGTATCTGCTCCACAAACATGTCCCGTTCAACTCGATCGTCTCTTTGATGGCTTAAGTCATCTAATTCGATCGCAATCACAGGTTCAGAGTTATCTACCGTGCACAGTAAAAAATCAACCGATTTACCGTTAATTCTGCTAAATGCACCCCTATAGCTCTGTCCTTTTATTTTATGGTTTAAAAAAATACTGATATGCGCCTGTGGCACTACGTAATATTTTGCACCACAAATGTTATTTAACATTAAAAGAAATTTAGCCTCCGTATTTGTCATGATAGATTTCTTTTTTAAATACGAATACGCTTTTTTCGATTCTACATGCTTTTTAGCTGGAGTGATTAAACCTACTGAAAATACAATAATAAATACGAGTAATATTAAAAAAATAACTTCCATATATCTATTTTACTAAAAATTTACACCTATCAAATTTTAATTCTGGTATTGAAGTATAAAGAATTTGCCCTTCTCGGTGAGCGAGAAAGTATTCCTCATAGGATCAGCTTCTATTAAATTAGCAGCAATCGCATAGGATAATGTGTCGCTATCTATATGAAAGTTTTTAGTATTATCACGAATCCTGTTGTTATGGTGGGTAACAGCTTTTATGATGTCACTGAAACCATTGAACGCCTGAGTACTTGAAAATCTTTTATATTCCCTTCGCCAAATAGTTTCGTTAGAGTTAAGAATTTCTCTTTTTTCTTCGTCTATTTTTTTGCTTTTATCTGCGAGGTATTTTTCGCGCTTTACTAGCTCTTCTCTTCTGTCTTGTGATTCTTTCTCGGCCAAAAACTTAATGTATTCCAAGTCTCCTCTATCGCTCACCTCTTTCTTGTATACTACTTTAGATAACCCAGGCAAAATGAATATAGTAGCCAATGCAAGCACGATTGATGCTAGTACTTTTACGAACTCATTTATCCAAAAACTAATATTCTCTGTATTAAAATAGTTATCTTTCATATATTCAAATTTTAAAATGTCGTTTGCTTTAAAGAAAAGATCTTGATCAACGAATAATGCAAAGTAAATTATCTCTATATGAAATATTATTAGCCATATAAAGAAAATTCTGTAAACTTTTGTTTTTGGCCTATTTGTTAGCATGTCTACTGTGCTATTTATAAGTTCGTTCATTATTTCCTAAGTTTATCAAATCTAATAACTTATTACTTTGATGTAGCAATTAATACACCATAATATTCTACTGTAGAATATATACATTTTCACTACGATACTTCGTAAATGACTATTAGGAATATATAGCACAACCATATATAATTATCATAGTAGCGTGATAACTACAAAATAAATCAACGCCATGCCTAGACACAACGTTGATTTAATGATTTTTGGAAATTGATTAGCCTTCTACCGGCACGCCGGAGGAGGTTCTTCAATTTCTATGGACACTAATAGTGTTATTACCATAGTCTTCTTTCTCGGGCTTCCTATCAATGGCTAGGCTTTCTCAGATGAATATCATCTTACAAGACACACTGACGTTTACGGGTCGCCCCTTCTCTGCAGGCTATTCGTACTCCCGGTCTAGTCGACTGTATTTATTATAGGCTGCATCTTAACCTTCTTCAACGAATTGCGTAAATCTTTTTTACAACATAGAAACAATTAGAAATATTTAGCTATTACAGATTGAATTATTATATTTTACGACATATATTTGACATACACGATATATTGTGCGACGTTAAACCTATATTTAAAACATGATCACTTATACCTTTATTCTGCATCTGCATTTTAGAGTTTTGATTTTATATAACTACTATCTTGTATTATTCCTCCTCACTTCTTCATAATGCATGTGCAGTTTTCCGTAGTTATGTATTATATATATTTTTCGTATCGTTAATACTAATATTGATATTTTAATAATGTTCTATTTTTGTTCTATGTTGATGCTATCGATAATTCATCTGTATTAATGACGCCAGATAGGCGGGTTGTACTACTCTCGCCTATCTACCGTGGGGTATGAAACGCCCGCCACCGTGATGACGGAGCGACACGCGTGTTAAGGAATGATCCCCGCGGGCGCTTCATCGTCACACGAGTGACGGGATAGAACTAGACAGCTACTGCGAGAGGTAGATGGTTCTGGGCTATCATGGATACAGCCCAGTTGGAATCGACATGGTCGAGCCCGACCTCATGCGTTCCCAGAAGTTTGCGCTCGATGCAGTGCATTGTATCGAGTGGGAACCCCAAGACTTGCTTGGCGTCGTGCTGTAGTGTCAAGATCGTCACATACGTGCCTGGATAGTTTATCTCTTTCGATGATGTGCGGCACCTCCCCTACTTCGACTTGGTCCTTTTTGGAGATCGTGAAGAGCGTCGGCTGGCTGGCTGTTGTGTTATCGGAGTCTGAGAATGCCGTCAGCTTCGGGTTGCTTTTTGGGTGGTTGTGGCTGAGGGTGTTCTTGGCTAATCGTCGTTGGTTGCTGCCTTTGTGGCGGAGTAGTGGATGTCGCTGCGGGGGTGGAATGACTAACCTTTAATTTTGTCGGATCATGCTGTTGGGTAGTGTGATTTGGCGACTGAGGCTGTTTGATGGCTGCAGGTGACTGTTGTTGTGTCTGCGCATGTGGCTGCTGCTGATGTGCCGCTGAAGGTTGATTTGTCTGCGCCACTGGCTGCGATCCTTCATGGCGGGTCTGTTGTCGCTGCTGTTGCTCTCGCGGCTGCTGCTGTCCACCGCTCCCCTGCTGAGGTGAGCTTTGATTGTCATTGTCGCTTTGTGCGCCAGCTGCACTACTACTCTTGCGCTTGCGACTGCGAGTACGCTTCTTTTTGACTGGTGTGCCATCTGGGTTAAGTGCGGGTGGCTGTTGGTTACTAGGGTGGGGGTTTTGCTGCGCAGGCTGATGCGGTGCTGTTGCTTGCTGCTGGCTACCACTGCCCTGCTGTGATACTACAGGCTGAGCGTCCCGGGCTGGCTGCTGGAGCGCTGCTTCACCGGCTGGGGTATCGACGACAATACGAGGTTTGTTCGGCTGAGATGGTTGCACTGGAGTGTTCGCAGCATCGATAGGCCATTGCTTTGCTTGGCTTGCTGATTGTGGCGCAGGTTTCTTTTTCTGTAAGTTTTCGGGTGGCTGAATAGCATCAGAAATTTCCCGTTCAACATCCTCTCGGCTACGACTGTAGTTCATGCGGGTGTTATCAATAATGTGCTGGGAATTGTCGATTTGTGGTGGCGGCAACTGCAGTGTTCTCGCGCTAAAGGCTGGTGTCTTTTCACCGCCAATAACCATATTGATGACAAAGTTTCGGTTATGCATCTGCAATAGGTCGTTCGATTCGAATTGTGGCTCGAATTGTTTGACCAGGATTGGTGCGTCGTCTGCAGATACGCGGAATGTGATCATCGTACCGACGTTACCGAACACTGCGTCGCGAACCGTATCGTTCATTTGGCTAATATACTGATTGGCAACAGTCAGGTTCAGTCCATACTTTCGCGCCTCTGACAGGATTGTTGCGAATGAATCAGTGGCAAAGTTCTGGAATTCGTCCACGTATAGATAGAACGGTCGGCGATCTTTGATATCTGGAATGTCAGATCGAGACATGGCTGCTAGCTGAATCTTTGTGACTAAAAACGACCCTAGGATGCCAGCATTGTCTTCACCGATCAGACCCTTTGACAGGTTGACGATCAGAATCTGACCTTCGTCCATCATTTTGCGAATGTTGAATGTCGACGCTAGCGTTTCTTTGCGGAATTTTTTGTCGGTCAACATGCGGGTAATGTCCAACATAGTTGTTTCTGGACGATCCAGCAGCGCGAGGATTGTGTAGCGCAAAATGTATTCCAGGCGCGGCCCCCATGATTCACCGAACATACGTTTCAACACGCCGATCACTTCAGAACTGATGTTGCTCTTTTGCGATGGATTAGTGACTTCCAGAGGGTTAAATCCTAGTGGGAAGGCGGTGTCAGCTGGGTTAAAGTAAACAACGTCCTTTGCTCTATCGGCTGGGATAAACTTCATGTTATTGACGGCAAAGTCACCGTGCGGATCGATGATGGCATAGCCCTGCTTGTGAAATATATCAGAGAGTGCGAATAGTTCCAGTGTACCGGATTTACCCGCACCGGTTTGACCGATGATATAGACGTGACGGCTGCGGTCATAACGCAACATTCCGAATTGATGGTTCATGCCGCGGAAGTTTGTCATACCGAAAGCGCTAATATTTTCGTCGATGGCAGCGTTACCTGTAATGACCGGCAGTTTCGCTGGCGGCTCGGCTGTTTTGCTACTAGCCCAGACGATGTTTGGGGTTTCAACGTTGGTATGCGGCAAGTGGAAGACGCTGGCGACTTCTTCGATGTTCAGAATGTAGCCTTTATCGATAAACAAACGTGCGCGGTATGCGGCCAAATCTTCTTTTTTAAAGCTGGTGCTGGACACTTTGAACCCATTGAGGTTGGTACTATTGTACTGCTTGAACGTTCCGACGATCGCCTGCATGCGTAGTTTAGCGTTTGTCTGGCTTTCACCTAGATATGCCAAGCGAATCTTGACCTGATAGCCAAGTTTTGTTGCCTTTTTTTCTGCTTCTGCGATGCGAGTTTTATTGCGTTCCGACACCTCTTTTGGTTTTGCAAGCGTTCCAGTAATGCCGGCCAGTGGGTCGACTTCAAAGCTCTGAAATGATTTGATCGGCAAAAATTCACTGTCTGTCAGTGTTATTTCACCAGTGTATGTGATCGAGTGCTGACGCTCATGTGCGACGTAATCTTCATCGGCTTCGTGAATCTGCACAGATGGATATTGGGCGTAAATCTGACCTTCGACAAAGCTCTGCAGTGATTTTGGAACCCAAACGTAAAAGCGAATTTGGCCATTGACTGACGCGATTTCAAAACTCAGGTGCTCTTGGATGCCGCCGTTGATTTTCAGTTCTTCTTTATCTCGCAAAATACCGTGCAAACTGGCGAATAGTTGCTCGGCTGCCATTTCGGATTTGTCGTTAGCTTTTGGAATTTCTAGGATTAATAGTGTACTATCAATTGCTTTGATCGCGTCGATACGCTGGTAGTTTTTCCAGGTCATGTATCCCAAAAAAAGTACGGCGGGTAGCCAGACGTACCATTGTAAAAGAAAACCGATGATCCAAGATATAAATTCCATGATTGTATACTAGTCTATTGTCGCACCAGTCGCCCCTGTATGCTTTTGCAACACGTTTGAACTGTGGTTTACTCTGTAGGTTCAACAAGATAGTTGTTTCTTTGACTTGGCGGTTTTTCAGGACACGCTTGACGATTTCGTCGCGGTGCAAAGGTTCAGTAGACTCGCGCAAAATGTCAGCGATTGTATCGGCGACAGTTCCTTTGCTGTATCCCCAGCTGTCGAGTGCGTAAATACCACGGCCGATCAGTACAAATCGCTTGTCTTTGATTAGTTCGTTGTGAATCGCTTGTGTCGTGACATTTTTGCGGCTGAAGTTGCTGTCTTTGATAGCGTCGGCGATTTCGCTAAAGTGAAGTGGCTTGCCGTTTTCAGCCAGGATGACATAAATTTTGTCACGAATGTTTTTTGGGTTGACTGTCGGCCATTTGATCAGACCCCACATATCTTTTAGGTGTGCTAGATGCTTGCTGGCGCTCGCTAGGGCGCGAATATTTGCAGGATGTTCATAGCTGAGTTGATCGTGTAACTGATCAATCGTCAATGGTTCGCCGTGCTTTTTGATCGCTTTGACGATAGCATCAATTTCCCCGCGGAGTTTTTTCTCGTCGCCGTATTCTGCGATGCTGACAGCATGACGATAGTTATCGTTTTCGTTGACGACAGTCAGGTGCGGAGCGAGTTCTGCCACGAATGCAACGCGAGCGCGTTTGAGGTTATCTGCGGTTTTACCAACGAGTTTGTCGGTCAGTTCATTGACGGTAGCCAAACGGCCCATTTCGGAAAGTTGTCGGATTAGCGCTTTTTCAATAGTTTGGATCTGAGGAATTTTACCTTCTTCGCCAGCAATCTTTAGGCGGATGAGGATTGCTTTTTCTAGCTGACGAACGCGTTCACGGGTGATGCCAAGGAGCTCACCGATTTGTTCCAATGTTTCTTTTCGGTCGTATAGTCCGAAGCGACGAGTGATTATTTCACGTTCACGTTCTTGCTCGATAGCGCCAAGTATCGCTTCGACGGTACCGTCAATGTCAAAGATTACCTCTGTACTTTTTTCTTTCGTAGGAGCTTCGCTCATCGTGGGTTAAATCCTCTCCGCCTCACCTCAGAATGTGTTGGTTATTAATTATCTTGTTATCCACTATAAAACATATTTTTCATAATGTCAAACATTCTGTTATATTTAATCAATTATAGCATGAAATAGACGCATGTAGTAAAGAATGTTTTGAGACTTTTTATATAGCAGTATTGTGACATTATGTATATACAGCGTGCATTAGATGTGATGTAGCACTATCAATAGCGTTTATGGCAGTACTGCTTTAGCACGCTCCCCTACTGACTGCGCCGCTTGGTCGCTTTCGCCATGTTTTCGTCGCCACGCCATCATATACAGCTTGCAAGCAGTAACTTGCCCCCGCTGGACTGGTGGATGCGGCTGGTAGGTCGACTTTTGATACGCCGTTTCCGGGTGTTGCCCAGCTATCCCAGAATGAGGTGACCGGGAATGTTCCACCTTGTGCGCCGACTCGATTTTCCATTTCGGTGTAAAAAGTCCGTTCAGTCGATTGCCGGTTCGGATGCCACGGATCGGCATACGAAAGCGAATTTGCATAGTCGGTGAAAGTCGAACCATTAATTGGTGTTGCAAAAACACGTGACTGCCAACCCGTTACCTGCATACTGCCATGATTCCAGTTGCCGCAACCAGTCACATAATTTTCGGTACCACCACCAAAGTTGGTGCTGCGGCCCTTGCCCTCGCTGATGAGGTCCTGGCAAATTTGTGACACCAGGACGCCAGTTTGAACGGCGCCGATGTTTTCATAGTACGGCAAAGTTGATGGTACTAAGTTGATAGTTAGTTTGCCAGATGATTGAATCGACGATGGTAGCACCGAAGGGTAACTGCCGTCAGTTGTCTTTATGACCTCCATGCTTTTACCGGCTTGCGTCAGTGTTGATATGGTCGAGGACTCTATGGTTCTATTCTGAATCCCATTAAATGCTACGACAGTGATAGATGCGAGTATGCCAATGACGACGATGACGATTAGTAATTCGACAATAGTAAAGCCCGCTAGTTTTGGTTTTGCCCACCGATTCATTTAGTATTAATCATAACAGATTCCAGCTTTTACGTGTTCGTCACTCCAGCTCGAGTCCGGAGTGACGAGACGCCGATGAATGTTTCTGGGTTACGCCATTGCTCTAACCTGCAAAGTGTCGAGATGCGAGCGTACTAATTTATGCCGCTTTTTTACGTCGAGCGGTAACGGTCTTTTTTGCCGCTGGTTTTTTAGCAGGCGCCTTTTTCACGGTAGTTTTCTTTGCTGGTACTTTTTTAGTTGTCGTTTTTTTGGCAAAGCGACCTTTAGCGGGAACCGCATTTGCGAGCATTTCTTTTGCGTCTTCGTGAGTAATGTCGGCAGGCTCGACGTCTTTTGGAATTTTGGCATTCTTTTTACCATCGGTGATGTATGGCCCGTAGCGGCCATTGAGGACTTTGATGCCGTCACCAAAGTCGCTGATGTTTTTTGCAGCTTCGGCTTTTAGTTTTTCGACGTATAGTTCACGTGCTTGGTCGAGGGTGATCGTGTGTGGATCGAGCGGTTTAATACTGACGAATAATTTTCCAATTTGAATATAGGGACCGAAACGTCCGACGTTTGCTTTGATGTCATCGCCGTCTTTGGTTTGGCCCAGGACGCGTGGTAGTTGGAACGCATGAAGTGCTTGTTCTAGCGTGATTGACTCGATCTTTGTACGTTCTGGCATAGGCGCGAACTGTGGTTTTTCTTCGCTTTCGGTGCTACCTAGTTGCAGCATCGGCCCGAATCGGCCAAAGCGCGCGATGATCGGTTTGCCTGATTTTGGATCGGTACCAACTTCACGAGATTGACCGACGCTGGCGCGATCGATACCGCCAGAATTGACGATGAGTTCGTGGAACGGTGTATAGAAATCTTTCAGCATGCTATTGCGCTGCAGTTTGCCATTAGCAATCTGGTCAAATTCTTCTTCGACATTAGCCGTAAAGCTGTAGTCGACGACTTGATCGAAATGATCTAGCAAGAAGTCGCTGATCAATTCACCGCTAGGTGTTGGAATCAATTTGCCTTTGTCGGCGCCGGTTTTTTCAATGATGATTTCGCGAGTGACGCCGTTCGTGACGGACGGTTCGAGTGTCGAGCTGCCCTCTACTTCTGAATCGCCTGTCGCGTCTAGCGACGCCGACCGGGTCAGCGATTCTGAAGTAGAGTCAGCCGACCCTCCGAGCGTTAAAGTAATTACTTCACGCGGCGTGCCTTCTCCGTCGCCCTTTTCTGCGTAGCCGCGGACTTGGACGGTATTGATAATTGTGGCATAAGTAGACGGTCGTCCAATGCCCAGTTCTTCTAGTTTTTTGACGAGCGATCCTTCGGTGAACCTAGCTGGTGGGCGAGCGAATGTCTGACGAGCACCGGCTGATGCGAGGTCGAGTACATCACCGCTTGTCGTTGCGGGCAGAATGTCGGCTTCTTTTTTACCGCCACCGTATATGCGAAGGAATCCATCAAATAGAATGACCTCGCCTTTTGCTTCGAATACTTCGTTTGCCGTACTGATTGCAATTGTGACGGTAGTTTTTTCTAATTTTGCAGGAGCCATTTGACTAGCGAGGGTGCGATTACGAATTAAAGAGTATAATTTCTGGTCGTATTCATTACTGCTGCCCCGTTCGGCGCGCATGTCTGTAGGGCGAATCGCTTCGTGCGCTTCTTGGGCGTTACTGCTCTTTGTCTTGAATGTTCGCACTTGGCTATATTCTTCACCGAACGCAGATTTGATGTAGTCAGCTGCGGCGGCAATTGCTGGACCCGACAAGTTAACACTATCGGTACGCATGTAAGTGATTTTACCCTCTTGGTATAGTTTTTGTGCGCTTGACATCGTTGCTTTTGAACCAAAGCCTAGTTTTGCATTGGCGTCCTGCTGCAAGGTGCTGGTCGTGAACGGTGCTGCAGGGTTACGAGTGCTAGGGCTGGTCGCAATGTTGGCGACAGTAAATGTAGCGCCCTGTAGAGATTCCAGGAATGCTTGCGCTTCTGGTTCGGTATCGAACCGATGCGGTAGCTCTGCCTTCATTTCGGCACCCTTGACGGTAAACGTTGCCGTTACTTTAAAGGTGAATGATCCGGCAAAGGCAGTGATTTCTCGTTCGCGCTCGACCAGTAGTCGCACAGCAGGCGATTGCACACGGCCGGCTGATTTTCCGCCAGGTACCTTTTGCCAGACAACTGGTGATAATTCAAATCCCACTAGTCGATCGAGGATCTGGCGTGCCTGCTGAGCCTGTACCAAATCCATGTCGACGGTGTGAGCTTCTTTGATAGCCTGTTCGACTGCGGCCTTGCTTTTTGACGATACTGCGGATATGACCAACTGACGAAAGCACCTGAAAGTCCTTACCGAGGTATTTCTCGATGGTCTTTGCTTTTGCTGGGCTCTCTACAATTACTAAATTCTTTGTCATATTATCCTTATGCCTGTATATCGTATCTAAACACAGTGGCTGATTGTATGCAACAATCTCGCGTACGTCAAGCAGTTGAAAAGCCGCCACACATATATACTGCATGGCGGCTGTTCGACGGCGTCGGATTATGAAGCTTCGAGGAATTGGCTCCGTTCGCCGATTTCCAGTTGTGCGGCCTCGCTGTCGCAAAACAACTCCATGAAGTCTTGGACATTTTCGAATAGCCCATCGCGGAGGACGCGGACAACCTTTTCATTTAGCGTGATAACTTCCCTTGCTCCGTCTGGGAGCGGTGAAGCGGAAATCCATTGACGAAATCGGTGCAATTGGAACATGGCGAACTCCTTTCATTCATATCCGAACTGTCAAACGACACTCGGCGGCAGATTGGACTGGATGGTCGCTTATCGGACGACGAGTACTTGGATTGTAGAGCTTAGACTATGAATATGCAACGCTTGAAAACGAAAATGCCACCGTTCGCCTGTGTAGGGCGAACGGTGGCGGGGTGGATGTTCAGGCAACGGCGTTCCGGAGGAAGTACTCCATGTCCGCATCGGCGGTTGCGCTGGGCGGCGTTGCTGCGTTCTGCTTGAGAATCTTCCTTCTCATCTCTTCTACCGGGTCTGCCGCGAGGCAGAGGTCCGGCGTCATGCCGTTGAACTGTGACGGGCGGGGTGTGAGCAGAGCAGCATCGATAGTGCGAGTGAACATGAGGGGGTCCTTTTCGCGATAAGCCTATCATCCAAATAATACGTCCGGATGACAAGCGGTGGCGTCGAAAGATCGACGTCGCCGAGATGTCCTCGACGGAATGTCTGCATAATAGCACAAACGGTATCAAAAGTCAATCAGACTAGACTAGATTAGTGTCCATTGATTACCGCCGAGTCCCCTGATGACTCCGTTTATTTCCATCATTGTCAGAGCCATGCTAAATTCTGCCGCAGACGCACCCGATTGCCGTTGCAGTATTTCCCCGTCACGAATTCCCTGCTGTAATAATGTAATGATTGCTGACTCTAATGGCGTATCG
>SEAL01000086.1 GCA_004145215.1 Chloroflexota bacterium
CAAAGGGATTTGAGGGGTAATTAGTCTATGGCTTCGACTCAGCAACTAAAATCGCGTATTCGCTCGGTCAAATCGACCAAGCAGATTACAAAAGCGATGCAATTAGTGGCTGCGAGCAAGATGCGTCGTGCGCAGGAAGCTGACAAGGCTTCTGCGCCGTACACGCAGGCTGCAAACGAGCTACTGACGTACTTGGCTAGTCAGGGTGCGACAGATGCACATCCATTGTTCGTAACGCACAAACCTGTCAAAACCAGGCTGCTGATTGTTGTCGCAGCCGACAAAGGCCTGGCTGGTGCGTATAACAGCAACGTGATGAAGCTGTACACTCGCGAACTGAAGGTCGACGATGTCGAAGGGATTGCCAATAAGACAATCGCTGTCGGGCGCCGCGCAACACAGTTTGTGACACGCATCAAAGACACCGAAATTATCGGCGCCTACGAAGATATGCCCGACCACCCTGCTGGTGCAGAATTACGTTCAATTTTGGACACGGCGCGCGACCAGTACGAATCTGGTGATGTTGATGCAGTGGATATTATCTACACAGAGTTCGTCAACAGTTTGTCGCAGGTGGCAAAAATCCAGCGTGTCATGCCAGCTGGTTACGAAATTACCGAAGTCAGCGATGCAGTTCGCGAAGCTGAATACGAGCCAGATCTGGAAACGGTTTTGGACGGAGTTGCGTATCGATTAGTTGGTGCGCAAATTTTCCAGGCAATGCTGGATGCAAAAGCCAGCGAATGGAGCATGCGTATGATTGCGATGAAGAATGCAACTGATAACGCGAGTGACCTAGCTGACGACCTGACGCTGGAAATGAATAAAGCTCGCCAAGGTGCTATTACGCAAGAGCTCGCTGAAATATCAGGTGGTGTAGAAGCGCTAAACGATTAGGAATTAAGGAGAATTATGATGAGTAAGACAGAAAATACCGGCCAGATCATCCAAGTCGTTGGTGTGGTCGTGGACGTAGAATTTAAACAAGGTACATTACCAGCTATTTACGATGCGCTGACAATTGACCGTAATGACGCAGTACTGACCCTGGAAGTTGCACAGCACTTGGACGAGCATACGGTTCGTGCAATCGCGATGAGTGGCACTGATGGCCTAAAGCGTGGCACTGATGTCGCTGCAACTGGTGCGCCGATCAGCGTTCCAGTCGGCAAAGAAACCCAAGGACGTATGTTCAACGTAACCGGTGATGCAATCGACGGCAAGCCAACACCAAAGGGTCCACGTGCACCAATTCACCGCGCGGCTCCATCACTCGCAGAACAGTCGAACAAAGCCGAGATCCTGGAAACAGGCATCAAAGTCGTTGACTTGATTGCGCCACTGACAAAGGGTGGTAAAGCCGGACTCTTCGCTGGTGCGGGTGTCGGCAAGACAGTGTTGATCACCGAATTAATTAACAATATCGCAAAATTCCACTCTGGTAACTCGGTATTTGCAGGCGTCGGTGAACGTACTCGTGAAGGTAATGATCTTTACTACGAAATGGAAGAAGCTGGCGTGCTAGACAAAACCTCACTTGTCTTTGGACAAATGAATGAGCCGCCTGGAGCACGTTTGCG
>SEAL01000026.1 GCA_004145215.1 Chloroflexota bacterium
ACTTCAGGCTGGTGCGCCTGCTCGACTTTTGCATCGCCGACGGTTTCGATAGGCTCGCCGCTAGCTATATCGGTTACCGTTGCCGGCACATCCGGAAGCGCTACATTACTCTGCGAATGTGATTCAAAATCAGGCCGCAGCACACCCGTGTCTTCTGAATTTAGTTCCTCATCTTTTGCTATACTCATCGGCATATAATCTGCCAAGCAAATAGGCAGCACAGTGCTCATCATTTTAATATCTTTTGCCGCTACTCCATATTTATCAGCGCATCCACCCGCGTCACTACCATCAAAAAAATGTTCGTAATAGGCAGCAAGCAGCATTAATTTGTTTGGATCAGATTCTGCGTCAGGAAATGCGTGCAGATATGCCGAGGTTAGTGCATTTTTGGCTTTATTTAAAGGAAGTGCGGCAAATCGCCGCACTTCCTGTTCCGTCAAAGCACCACCAAGTACTTTGTTCTGATAATCTGTCGCAACTGCACGCTCGGCAGTAGTCAGAGACCGCTCGATGCTCATGACGCAGCACTCGTGGTTATTACGTTAGTATTCCACCAGTCGGTTGTCAGCATCGGCATACATATTCTCCCCTGCAGCTGCGTTACGCTTTTCTTTATTTTACCAGCGAATGAGCAGAACGCAAGAACTTTGTATGGCAAGTGCTATAAAGCTTATCCTTGCCGACCACGTACACCTACTTATATAGTAACCATCATGAAAGTGAACTCTTTTGACCATGAGCGCCCGGAAGTGCGGCCGACTGTTTTATTCGGTCCATCAGACCATGTCGACCCTGATCCGCTAGTCGGCGCCAATGGACGCCTGATACCAGGTCCAAAATTCTCGCAAAAAGAACTAGCCAAACTAGTTCACCTGGCGGAAAGCCAGCGGGAAGCACTAGAATTATTCACGCTACCGACCATCGAACAGCTAGGCCGAATCAGCCTATCGGCAACCACAGGCTGCTGGGAACTACCAACATACCAAGATAAGAAGGGATTTGCCCGCTACGGATTGATGGATGTTCGAGGAATTACAAATGCAAGTCGCTTGGCTCACCGTACGATGTACGCGATATATTACGGGAATGAAGCGTTGCCTCACGGCCACGAAGAACATCTGGATCATCTATGTGAAAACAAGCCATGCTGCTATCCGCACCACCTGGAACGTGTGACACTACGAGATAACACCAGAAGGGCGCGTCGTGCAAAGCAGCATGCAACAGGCCAACTGTCGATTGATCTCGACTAAAATAGCGGCTCGTCCGCTAAAGCCACCTCTCCGCGGATTGACCGACCGCCAATACCCCTCAAGACCTTTTCGAGCGATTGCTCCATTTCGTCCAGACGACGTTCGCTCTCTGCAGTGCCAACAATCGTTTGATTTAATTTAATCGCCTCGGCATATTGTTCGGCGGTCATTCGAGACATTTCACCAACTTGTTTTGATATCTCACTCCGAACACCTCGCCGATATATTTCCAGCTGCTCTTGCGGTGTTGCCATTTCTAGGTCCAACATACCCGCTTCACCACCCTGTCTCTCGCGCAGCATTGCCTCCATGTCCTTGCGCCATGCACTAATATGCAGCTTTCCGGCGGTTGCATTTAATTTTTTCAAAACGACATGATTTGCGCGACGAATTACCGTTTCCGTCACAGCTTCTTCGAACGCTTTACGCTCTACAGTACCTTCGGCCAATCTAGCATCGTCCGTTCCGTCATATCCATTCTGCATAGCAACATATTTGCTGACTGTATCCATGCTTTTACCAAGTTCAACGCCGCTGGTGTACTTCATGACCCCTGACAGCACAAAGTTTCGGGCTTCAAGCGGCATAGACTGAAAGTGGAGTGCGTCACGAAGTGTATCGTTGCTGAGATTCGTATCATTCTTCACCAAGAACTCACCAACCGTGCTCCATTGCCCCTGGCTAACACCCCAGTTATAAGCTTCGACTGCTGCTACTGCGACACGCTCCTGAGGTGGAACACTCGATATATTTTCGGCCGTTTGCAGGCCAATAATATCCCAGACGCCTTCAACTGCATGTACTTTTGCGTTAATTAGGGCCGGCGCGATCAAACCCTCTTGCTCGGCCTGATCGATCGCTTCGTGTCGCGAGTGTCCGGCGATGACAAGGTAGTACTGGCCCTCAGCCATTTGCTGACTATCAAAATCATCGATTGATGCGCCTGCATTCCATGTTTCATTAGTAAATTGTATATAGGCGTCGAGTGATTCTCGAGACATGCAGGCGACATCGATTGGATTCATCAATCCATGCGCTACAATAGAATTTTTCAGCTGGGATGAAACTTTGTTCCGTTCACCTCGAATCTGGCTTACTTTGACAAATTGGTCGCTATAAAGCTGCACGGTCTCATACTGACCATGTATAAATTCGGGAGTATCTGGCTGATTTGCCCGCCATGCTTCTGCAAGCTCCCCACGCGATTGTCGTTTTTGACGGACGCTCATTGCTAACATCGTACTTGAAATCAAATAAAATCGGTAGTCTTTTGTTGTAGTCTAATTAACTACTACTCACCTTTTATATTGCAATCACTTCCAATATAAAAGGTGAGTGCCAATCATTAACGCGATTGGCACTGAGCGATCAAAGTCGCCCACGTTCGTACGAACTACACCTACAGCTGGCTTACCCAATCTCTCAAAAGCTTCCGCGACAAGGGCGGAAAGCCCTTTGGCGGCTTTTCGAGAAATTCGCCCACCCACACTTTCAGTGAGTTGACAGACATCAGCCATTGATCCGAACAACAAGTAGCTCGCCTTTCTTTTTCGAGTTTGCGCAGATACTCAGAGCGAGCGATATGCGTGATCTTTTCAACCACTTCGAACGGCGTTGTATGGAAGCGATACGAGCCAGTATTTCGGACAAGTATATTCCACATGTGACCCGCACGCTGATTCGGGTTGCGATAGGCGTTATCTTTTGCATACCTACGCAACTCTGTCAGTCCAACGTATCTGTCTGTGACAGTCGTTACGACTGCGCCGTGGATATCAAGCGTTCGCAGCGCTGCGACAACATCCACAGGACTATCCTCCGAAAGTGTCACGTGTATTTCGTACTCTGTTTGACCGGACATTTCTCACCTCCTTGATCGACGAATCAAACATAGCTTTATTATAAAATATAAGTTGTATCGATGCTAGTTATGGTAAAATAGTGACATACGAAAGGACGTGACGCGAATTTTGAGCATCGAATACTCACCGCCACCAACTGACATCACTCTAGGTTTAGATCGGCCAAAAATAGATCGACTCACTGCCATACGAACAATCCATCATCATTCCCGCCGCCTCGTCGCTTCGACTGTGGCGGTTTTTCGTTCCCCGCGCCACACCCTCGATAGCGACCAAGTCGATAACTGGCTGGCCGACGCTTATGCCCCGCTGCAGCATTATCGTCGCGAAAATGAAAAACATGATGATTATGTCCACGTAGACTATGCCAAATTGCGAGATTTTGAATTTAGATTGCTGAATATCCAGCGCAACAATGCAACGCCGCATATCAAAGCAAAGTTATTTCACCAAGCGACCAGTATCATCACCCGCTATCATCAAGATAATCCAAAAATGCATTGATGCTATATTGCAATTTTATAACCACAAGCGTATACCTATAATTACACATGTCGTCATTTGAACAGATTACCGCTGCATCGAACGATCACTACGACACGCATGAATATATGCGAAAACTGGCGCTTGCCGATCAACTTGCATACCGCGCATTTCTACAATTTTATTTCGACTACTGCCCTTCGCCGTATCATGGTGTCATGCAAAAATCACACCCTAATGCACAACTGCTATCTGCCAGTATCACCAAAGGTAGTAGAGAAGTAGTGACGCTTTGGCAGGCTACAACAACGCAATCCAGCGACCTAAACGACGCCTACCAACTGCGCGTCCATAACTTAGAAGCTGGCGAACATAATCGCTACACGATCACCGACAAAACAATCCTCGATACCAAAAATGGTGATTTTCGGCAGTATGTTGGCGACGCAACGGCCATCGAATTCGAAGCCGAGTGCAACGGCACTGATGCCTCGCTATTAGTCACAAACCGCGGCAGTTTATGGCGTAGTTCGGACTATGGCGCCCCGCAAGTTCCAGGAGACGTCAGGCTACTACCCTACGAAATTGCCCACCAGCTACGCAAACCCTCATCACCCCATCATGTAGGACAAAAAGCACTGCGAGGTGCAGTGCTTTTGCCTAGTGAATTACCTGGTCAATAACCGTTAGCTGCCAAATGTGAAGACATTCAGCTGTACGCCGGCTGGCACAGTCAATTCAACAGTAGTATCTTTGTTAAACGATTCATGCCCGACGATTCGATATAGCTGCGCGGCATTTACGCTCACCGTGGAATCCTTGACGTCGCTGCCAGCAGATTTCGTTTGACTAATCGGCGTTCCGTTCAATGTCACGCCAATCGTGGCCTTTGCGTCAGACCCCGTCACCATATACATGTCCTTGGCTGCGAATCGGAATTTCAGTGTAGCGTTTGCGCCGGCCTTGATACCCTCACTCGTTACCTCCCATGTTCCGCCCAGCGTCCAATCGTTTACTTCCGTCAAATCACCTGGCGTAAATGTATTCGTTCCTTGTAACAGTCGCGGTGTTCCAACGAAATCACTCGCTCGCTTTGTTCCCAAATACGTTTCAGGTGTTTGTTTATCAGTTACCGGCACAGTGCCAGATAGGGCAGATGTGGCGTTTGGCAATTTTGCCCCACTATCCTGCAGTAATTGTCGTATTGCTTGTTCTGTTTCTTTGTACTCACCTTCACCGAAATGCGTTCGGCGGACATTACCTTCGCTATCAATTAGATAGCTCGCTGGCCAATACTGGTTTTCGTATGCACCCCATGTCGAAAAGTCATTATCAAGTGCGATTGGATAATTTAATCCCGCTTTTTTGGCTGCATCTTGCACGTTTTTTGGATTCTTTTCGAACGCGAATTCTGGTGCGTGGACGCCGATGATTTCCAGTCCGCTATCTTTGTAGGTGTCATACCACTGCTTTAGATATGGTTGCGTACGGATACAGTTGATACAGCTATATGTCCAGAAATCAACCAAGACAACCTTCCCCTTCATACCTTCGATCGTTTTTGGTTCACTATTGATCCAATTCGATAGCCCAGTAAATTCTGGTGCTTTGTATGCTTTCACGTTCAACACACCTTCGGCAGATTCACGATTGTTCGATGGAATTAATTGTGCAGATATTGAATCAAAATCAAATGGTGTGTTTTGTGAAATATAGGTTTGCAATCGTTTGTCGTAACCCGTGATGATCAATAGTCCGACGATGATAAATAGGATTGCAACAATGCGCTGAAACCAGCCTTTCGGATTCGATGCAAAACGGATCTTGCGGATCAATTTCTGACCCAAGAATCCTATCAGCAGTAGCATGATACTCAGACCTAATACATAGACAACAATATAGAGCATCGCCAAGCCAAAGTTGACCGGCAACACCGTCGCTAGTAGGTAGGCATAAACTGGGCTACAGCTACTAAATACTGGACCTAGCGCCGCACCAGTGATAATCGCACCGATGACCGCACCTTTGCCGGTGCCACTTCCTAGTAATTGCTGCGACTTTGCTTGTAGGTTGAAAAACAAGATGATGCGTTCATAAATACCAGGAAACAGCGTCACGATACCCAGACCAACGATAATACCACCCGATACATACGTGATAACTGATGGGGATATGTCAATAAATAACGTCGTTGCCTTTAGTAATAATGTAAATACCAAGAGTGAGACTGCTAGGCTAGCGGTAATAATAAATGGGCGTCGCTTGTCGTGGACATCACCACTCATCGAACCACCTACGATAACAGGCAGCAGCGCGAATACGCAGGGCGCGAGCACTGTGATAATTCCTGCAAAAAATGCTCCGAGGAGTAATAACATATAAATTCTTCTTTCTTTGTTAATGAATGCACCCTGCCGACGGGGTGGCGTCCGGCGGGGCAGCACCCGAAATTGTTTATTGTGATAAAAATTTCAGGGGCGGACCGGACGACAGGACCCGTCAAGCGGAGTATCCGAGCGATTAGCTCTTTGGCATCAATACGCTATCGATAACGTGAGTCACACCGTTGCTACTGATAACGTCAGCAGTTTCGATTGTTACTTTGTTACCCATTGCATCTTGAATCTTCAATGCGCCACCGTCCATGACAGGAGTCAATACTTCACCCTGTACAGATGTCAGTGTTTCACCCTTTTGTGCCATAACCTTCAATGCTGCGCTGGTGAATGTGCCAGGAACAACGTGGTAAGTAAGGATGTTCGTTAGGGCTGGTTTACCTTCTTCAGTCTGAAGTGAAGCAACCGTTGCTGCAGGAAGTTTTTCGAACGCACCGTTGTTAGGACCAAAGACCGTGAATGGACCATCGCCCTTTAGTGTATCAACGAGTCCGGCTTTTTGTACCAGGCTGACAAGTGTCGTAACGTTACTTGCTTCGACTGCGTTGTCAACGATATCTTTATCGCGTACCATCACAGCACCACCAACAGTTACGCCGTCAGCTTTGTCTGACTTATCCATCTGTGATGAATTTGCCATGTTAGAGTTATCATCTTTGTTCATGTTGCCAGCTGCATAGCCACCAACGCCACCTACGGCGAGGCCGAGTACTAGGGCGATAGCTGCTGTTGCGATTTTGTTACCAGATTCCATAATTAGAACCTCCATTTAGATTATTGTTCGTTAAGCTGTCATTCCATAATCTATAAAATAGTTTACTTAATTAACTTAACTTGTTACTATAGTAATATAGTTACAGGAACATTGTCAACAAAATTATAGAAAACCATTATGAACAAAGATATATCACAGATTACAACCTACCATTCCGGCGTCATGCAGTCATCTGCTCATCGTATTCTTGGCCGCATCAAAACTGAATTCTTGTCACAGTATGGACTCACCTCTATGCAGTGGTTCGTCATCGGCTATGTCTATGATGCTGGCAGTAACGGTATTCGATTGAATGACTTAATGAAAACTCTCGACACGACAATGCCATTCATCACGACAATTATCAATATGTTGGAATCAAAAAATATCCTCCATAAAGTCAGTGATACAACTGATAGCCGCGTAAAGATTGCTATCCTGAACCCCAATTATCAATCTACTGTCGAAGAAATTGAACAAGGCCTGCGTGAAGAATTGCGTTCTCGCCTGTACCGTGAAGACCAGATTTCGCGAGAAGAACTAAAGATCTACATTGGGGTGCTCTATAAAATCACTCAAGCAGAGAAATAATTGCACATCTTTATAGCCTAGCTCTGGATTAGTTATTACCGCGCATGATACCATAAGTGCAATACATGAAAAAACAAAAACAATCAGCACTACTATCACCGATTTTCATAAAAGCAATTGCCGGCATGCTCATTGCGCTCGCTATCGGTAATGTTAT
>SEAL01000087.1 GCA_004145215.1 Chloroflexota bacterium
TCTCATCATTTAAAAATCCTCAAATCCGCTGGATTGATCGAAGAAGTAAGGGCAGGAACGAAACGGTTCTATCATCCGATACCTGGCGATTATATCAACGACATACAACAGCTACTCAACGAAATCGATCAACTACCAACCAAAGCGAAAGGAACAAAATAATGGGAAACTTTTTACACACACTCGGAGTCTACGCCTACCATCACAAATGGCGGGTTATATCTGCGTGGATCGTCGTGCTTATTGGATTAGGTATTGCCGCAGCGACATTTATCACACCGACGAATCAGTCGATAAGCATTCCAGGCACACAGGCGCAGACAGCGATCGACAAGCTAGGTAATCTATTTCCAGACGCCGGCAAAGGAACCGGCCGTGTCGTTATTCACACAGCAGACAAAACTATTCAAGATTATAGTGACACGATCACAACCGTTACCGATAGTATCAAGGGCGTCGACGGTGTCAGCGGCGCAATCAGCCCACTTGATTACGCAGAAGCAGTATCAAAAGATAACAAAACAGCCTACATCCAGGTACAGCTGGCGAATGACAGCGGAGAAGTCACCGAAGAAACACGAACTGCAATCGCAGACATTACTGACAAAGCATCACAACAAGGATTAGAAATCGAACGAGGCGGCGACCTGGTCAGCAAAGCACCAGGTGAAATCCTAGGCATCAGTGAAGTATTTGGTCTAGTCATCGCGCTCGTCGTTCTACTAATGACATTAGGATCACTTGTTTCTGCGGGCATGCCAGTGCTGACGGCTATTGTTGCAGTTGGTGCTAGTATGGCTGGTTTGTTCGGACTCAGCCAAGTCGTCGATATAAACGCAACGACACCAGCACTCGCAGTCATGTTAGGCCTCGCTGTCGGTATCGATTACTCGCTATTCATTATTTCCAAATATCGAACGTTGCTACTGCGCGGTTATTCTAATAAAGACGCCGCAGGACGCGCTATCGGCACCGCCGGAAATGCCGTCATCTTTGCAGCGGCTACAGTTGTCATCGCACTTAGTGCGCTGTCAGTTGTACAAATTCCGTTCATGACCGTTATGGGCCTCGCCGGTGCCGCGACGATCGCCATCGCAGCGGTCGTTGCCATCACACTCATTCCAGCAATGCTGGGCGTTGCTGGAGCAAAAATATTTACCGGAAAAACCAGAAAAGCAATCATCCGCGCACAAAAACAAGGCGTCAAAGAAACCGCACTTTCCGAAAATAAAGTCACGTTCTGGCAAAAATGGGGTAAAGCGATTACGAAACGACCGGTCGTATCGATCGTCGCCAGCTTGCTCGTAATCGGAGTTATGGCAATTCCCGTCCAGAAATTAACTCTGGGTATCCCAGCCGACCAATATGCCGCAGCCGAAACAACAGAACGGAAAGCCTACGATTTACTGACAAATGGATTCGGCGCTGGATTTAATGGCCCATTAACGGTCATAGCCGAAAACGTTCCGCCAGTCACTGACAGCGAAAAGCAAATTGTCCGCGAACAAATTATGGCAGCCCTGAATCAGCAAATCGCGACAAAGACCGCAGAACAGACAGCGCAATTCGAACAACGATCGTTCACACCGTTGTATCAACTGAATTTGGTAGCAGAATCAATCAAAAAGGGCAGCCAGTCGATTGAATCGGTTACGCCAGCAATGGTCACAGACGACGGCAAAGCTGGAATCATTCAGATCATTCCGACATCAGCGCCCGCTAGCAAGGAAACGGCCGACCTGATTGGCGCGATTCGCGACGACCAAACGAAGTTCAGCGGCAACTCGGCCATATCACTCGACGTTACCGGTGCAGCCGCCCTCGAAGGCGACATCAATCACAAACTCGCCGATGCGCTGCCAACTTATCTCGCAGTTGTCGTAGGACTATCGTTAATTCTCCTCATCGTTGCCTTTCGCTCGATCCTCGTACCGCTCAAAGCAACTTTTGGATTCTTGCTATCAGTCTTGGCGATGTTTGGTGCAATCGTAGCCGTATTCCAATGGGGCTGGTTCGGTATTGCAGAACCTGCGCCAATTGTCAGCTTTATTCCAATCATTGGCATCGGCATCCTGTTTGGCCTAGCGATGGATTATGAATTCTTCCTGGTATCTAGCATGCATGAATCATATCAGCACACTAAAAAAGCAAAGCAGTCAGTTGTCGAAGGATTCGGCCAAGGCGCAAAGGTAGTTACTGCCGCAGCCATCATCATGGTGGCAGTATTCGCTGGCTTTATCGGCAACCATGATACTACCATTCAGGCAATCGGATTTGGCCTGGCTATCGGTATTTTCGTCGATGCATTCATCGTTCGAATGACCTTTGTTCCGGCAGTCATGACGTTATTAGGTGACAAAGCGTGGTGGATCCCTAAATGGCTAGACCGTCTGCTGCCGCATGTATCAATCGAAGGCGAAGAGTTTAAAAAGTAAAATCCCGCATCATGCGGTGACACGAGATT
>SEAL01000027.1 GCA_004145215.1 Chloroflexota bacterium
CGCATGCGCGTCAGTCCCTTGATGCGATGGCTGTCGGTGTTTTTTGCGGGATTGGTACCGTTACTGTGGGTGCTACTGAGTATTTGGCTAAATGTCACGATGAACGCCATCGACAACGTCGGATTCGTCGGCGTCAAAATCGAAGCGCCAGTCGGCTGGTGGGCGGTACTGTATAGCATGGCGCTCGGCGTGCTAGCGGCGTGGTCAATCTGGGGAATGTGGCCCGGTAAAGCAACTGTCGCTAATACTGTGGTTAAAAAATCCAAAGCACGCGCTACGAAATCTTGAGTCAATCGGCATTTAGTGCTACAATTTGTAGTGCTATTGGGGTGTCGTATAGTGGTACGGCGCTGGCCGCTGCGCTTGCTGCAGCAAAAAATATAATCGGTACCAGTACCAGAAATATCGATTACATTCCCAAAATAGTTACATGATTCTGACACGCGCAGTGGGGTGTCGCCAAGTGGTAAGGCACTGGTTTCTGGTACCAGCATTCGGGGGTTCGAATCCCTCCACCCCAGCCATGAAAATCGACTCATCTTCTGATGGGTCGTTTTTCATAGTCCGTGATAAGGATTTGAATCCCCGAGTGGCATGAGGGGGTGAAAACAGCCTGTGGCTGTTTGAGAGTGATGTTCCGATGACGATTCATCGTCAATAGCGAACTCACGGGGTCGCGAGACGTGACCGAATCCCTCCACCCCAGCCATAGAAAAAGCTTTAGGTCTTCTAGCCTAGAGCTTTTTCTATATGATAGATTTCTAACCCATAATTGGCGTATAGCAGATAAACTATTATTATACAATAAATTTCTTTTATAGCAATATATAAACCTTTGGTCATGTTTTATATAATAAGTAATAATAACTATAATATGCAAATTTACAAGAATCGAAAGTATAAGTAAAAATAATTTTACCCCTGTTATATAGAATTATCGACGAGCATTTAGTGATAAGTAGTGATAAATAGAGTAATAAAATGGTTAAAATCTATTGCGTTGCTTACTTTCAGGTGCTATTATTAACTCATTAAGAAAGGAGCGGTATATGCCATTTACGATGTTTACAGAGACGGGATCACGGAACAAAGAGTTTATTTCGATCACATCAAACAAAACGTTTGGTTTATCTCGCAACTTTCTAGATGCGAATAAGATAGGGCAGCACCACAAGGCCGTGCTGTACTACGATTCTGAAGAGAAGAAGGTTGCGTTTTACTTTTCGATGTTCGAAACAAAAAATGGTTTGACTATCCGCGTACCTGACCCCCGCTATGGTGGCACTATTGTTGCTAAAAGTTTCTTCGATCTTAATAAGATTGACACTGCTATTTACGGTGGCCGCTATGATGATGTCGAAGAGATCGACCCAGGTTTGCTAGGTGCGAGTGATATTGGTGGCGAAGCTTTCGTTATAACTCTAAAGGCGAAAGAAGTTGCCGTCAAAGAAGCCGAACCAAAAGATCCGTGGATGAATGACGATGGAACAGTAGATCTAAGTCAAATACCGTTTTAGGAGGATATAAAATGTAGTGCTAAAGAAAAGAGCCTCACAGTTAGTGCTACGAGACTCTTAAAACCAAAAAAAAGACTTGGGAGTCAATATTTCGGATACTGTTAGTGTAGCACATCCGAAATATATAGTAAATAATATTTTGGAGAAAACACAATGACACAGATCAAAATTACAGGAATTCGCAAAGATAACGGTAACCACGAAAATCCTCACGAGGCAGTCACGCACTATCGTTGGGAATCATACGATAAAAACGGCAAAATCGAAAAAAATAGTATTAATCCTCGCAATGAGGTGGTTGGATGGCTTGAGGGCTCATTGGGCTTTAAGGTAGAAGCATATGTAGAGAGGGTTCAGCCAAGGGCGTATTGCTTCGTCAATGTTAGCCGATATGGTACGAAATTTTTGCAGACTCGACCGGATGCCACTGACCAGAATAACTTACTCAAGTTACCTGAAGTTTAGTAAGAGTACATTGGGGATAGTGGAAAGTTCCTGAAGCACATCCACTAGCCCCGGCCATAGAAAAAGCTCTAGGTCTTCAGGTCTAGAGCTTTTTCTATTATTGCGTTGACCGGGATTCGAACGGGAGTGCCAGCGACGCTCCCCTGTACCTTTGCTTTTTAGTTGCCCGCGGCAATTAGAAAGTTGGAGCGGAGCGACAAGGCGAATCCCTCCACCCCAGCCAAGCATAAACACTATGAGTAATCATGGTGTTTTTGTTTGATATACTATTTCTATCGTGAAAAAACCTTTTTCAGCATTAGGTGATACATGGCCTGAGTTTTTAGGCAATTTAGTGTTACTTATTATAATTGGTCCACTGTACATATTTTTGATGATACTTGTTGTACTGTATGGCTTTATTCGACTATTATTACGTTTCCCAATTCCAAAGAAAATCCCCGCCGTAGTGAAGGATGATGCCTTTACGTCAGAAGAGAAATTTGATATTTATAAAAAAAGGTTTATAAAAGAAGTTCAAAAAATAGAAATTAATGAAACTGAAATGATAGCCACTTTGCACACTGCTTTAGCAACAGTCAGGCTAGATGCAAACAATGACTTTGTGATGATTCAGCTTGAAGGAGCAGATAAACGCCTAGATACTGGATATTGGCATACAGATGAAGAGATAAATATTGATATATATTTTTGGTATGCTGTTGCGGCCTTAAGAAGCGGAATCACATATAAAAGAAATATATTTGGACGTTTCATTGGATGGGCATATTCAAAGGAGATGTCTATATGGATGGGTGTTTCGACAGACTCGGACAAACACTTTAGTAGTTATGTTAAATATGCTCGTAAAATCAAAATATAGATATTTATGGTATGGTATGAGACGATATGTATGAACGACGCTCTAAAAATACATCCACTAGCCCCAGCTAGTAAAAGATAAATCTTTCTTGGCTAATTCTTCTTGATTCGTACGCAGGTTCGAATTTCAGAGTGGCATGGGGGCGTAAATTTACTATGCAATAAGAGCTTCTAATTCAAGATTAAACCTCGAAAACCCTAATGTGATCGCAGCAACATGGGAGCTGATATATGCAACATGAGGCGATGGTAGTGCACGCAGCGAACTGCCACGACTGAGTGTGTCGGTTGACAGTGAGACAAAAAGCAGATAAACGAGTGGATAAGGGGAGTGGACCTTGCATTTAGGCAAGATGTCGTCGTTGCTATTAAATATTGACTAAATATCTATTTTATGTTAATATAAAGATGATAGGATAGCTTTCATCGCCGTCCTCGAACCATTCAATCACAGGAGAATTCCATGGCCGCAAATACTCCGCAGGGCGAACAGCACCTTCGTTGGTGTGCTGATCGCGCAATACGCGAGCTCGATGCAGGTAGCGCCAGAAATGCACTGGCTTCAGTAATGTCTGACTTCGGGAAAGATTCGACTACCGCTGGGATCAGCAAGCTGCAGATCGTGGCTATCGTTGGTCCGGCTGTCGATAAGGGTCGCAACGAGTTAGAGCGGGCGATCATGGGTTTCAATGTGTGAGCTACAAGCTCGCGTTCTCTGATGCTCGTAAAGAATGAGCTTCGCGGAAACGCGAGCTCATTTTTTTTAATTTTTTCCGGCCGAGCCATGTTCCACTCATTCAGAATATTTCGTTTGCTATAATTACCTCATGTATCCTAACGCATTCTACAGAGTTTCAGTAAAAGCATTGATTAGGGATGAAGCATGCAAAGTTCTTGTCGTTAAAGAAAATCAAGACACGTGGAGCCTACCGGGCGGTGGTATTGATCACGGCGAAGTGCCTGAAGTCGCGTTACTGCGTGAATTGAAAGAGGAGCTTGGTGTTGGCAAGATGATATCTTTGAGAAGTTGGTGTATGAGGCCGCGAGTTCTTAGCTCGTCGTTTATTGTTAATAAATATAAAAGTGTTTATTCAGGCTATCGACTGCAGTTCTGCTAGAATAAATTACATGCATCTGAAAATTAAACAAGTTACAATTGTCGGCTTGTCTATGGTTATACTTTTAGCTGGTGGGTTCTTTGTGTATGCTACTTTCTTTAGTGTTGATACTGACTTGTTTCAGGGTACTGTTTCGTCAGAGAGTATTAATTGTGTAGTATCTGATCAGGTTGAGCGTATATCGGTTGATGGGAAAGATATCACTGTCGGCTTAGCGTCAACACAGGGTGACGAAAAAATCGGAACTAGCCTTTACTATAGCTGTGGCGATCTTGATTATACAGGAATGAATAATTCTAACGGGTTCGATATGCCTGATAGCGGTAGTGCAAATGGCGGCGAAGAGTTAGTAGGCCGCGAAGTGGAAGTGTATGCTCGTCGTATTTCAGAGAGCAAATACACGCTGGTTGGCAGCGAACAATATTACGTTCGGTTTAAAGACTGAAGTAATCTAGATTCAATAATCCGTAGCTATTTTCTATACCTATCGGTAACAGTGTACACTTGTTATAGAACAAATAATCGATAGTCGAATGTATTTTATCGAATCATCAACAATTATTGAACGGAGGCATAATGCAAAATAAGGTTGTCGTTATCACGGGCGCCAGTGACGGAATTGGCGCGGTCGCTGCGGCCGAACTGCACGATCGGGGCGCAACCGTCGTTGTCGTTGGTCGCTCACCAGAAAAAACAAAGCATGTCGCCGACGAAATCGGAGCAAAGTATTACACCGTTGATTTTTCAAAACTTGATGATGTGCGAAAGCTCGCGGATGATCTGAACCGAGATTACCCTAAAATTGATGTTCTGATTAATAATGCAGGCGGAATATTCTCTGACAGAGAAATAACAGTTGACGGCATAGAAAAGACGGTTGTCGACTGTTGCCGTACATCCTGGTAATATTGCCAGTAACTTTGCCAGCCAGGCAAAAGGCCCGTTCAAATTCCTGTACCATACATTGATTTCAAAAATATTTTTGTCATCCACAAAAAAAGGAGCCGAACCGCTAATATGGCTGTCCACTACGCAACCTGGAACTGACTGGAAGTCTGGCGAATATTACGATAAGTTGAAATTAGGTCAAGTAAACAAACAGGCGCTTGACGATACATTCGTCAGCGATTTTTGGAACGCATCCGAAGAACTAATCGGATAAATATATTCGGCGTATAGAGTCCTGTATCTTGGTCCGAACACCCGTAGCATTGCTCATCAAACCAAGGAATGGCAGTCTGTGAAATTAGGATGAATTGTTGGCTCGTGAAAATGTTTTATGCCTCGGTTAGTTAGTAGGCTGCATCTGTTGATGTAAATCTTCCAGAAGCAAGACATTAAAATGTCTCTTCGCCTTTAATGACCTATGGATAGTTGCTGTCAAAGCTCTGTTACAATAACAACAATGCCAAAAATGAAACTATCACCAATGATGCGTCGTATGTTGCCGCTGTATATCGCCGTTGCTCTGCAGAATATTCCTTTTTGGTATGCGATCGAAAAGCTATTCATGCTGGGGATTGGATTCAACACGGCTACTATTGGCGTAATGGTTGCCATTATGAGTATCGCTATGATAGTCGTTGAAACACCATCTGGAATTTTGGCGGATCGCTGGAGTCGCAAAGGTGTCATGGCGCTAGGGTGTGTTGCGCTACTGATCAGTACTATTATTGGTGCGGTTAGCATGAATGAGCCGGTGTACGTTATTGCTATGGTGTTCTGGGGCGTCTATGCTGCATTTTATTCTGGAACGTACGATTCGGTTATTTATGACACGACCATGGAAGAACATGGTAATAGCAGGAGATTCGAAAAATATCTGGGTGGATTCAGAGCAGTCGAGGGTGGGGCTGCGGTTGTCGGTGCATTGGCTGGTGGACTGATCGCAAGTTTTGTCGATATCAGAGATGCCTATATTTTTACCGCACCACTCCTTGCATTGGCACTGATATTTATCCTAAAGTTCAGAGAACCCCAATTGCATAAAGCAGAAGTCGCCGAACCAGTGTTCAAGCATATTCGGCAAACTTTTGCTGCGGTGTTAAAGAATCGAGTTCTATTACCGGTTATTATTGCTGCCGTAGGCTTTTTTGTCATTCAAGACATTATCTTTGAATTTAACCAGTTGTGGTTTATTGCAGTCGCAGCGCCAATCGCACTATATGGTGTGTTGAGCGCGGTAGTATTTTCTAGTTGGACGGTAGGTGGGTTGCTGGCATCACACATCAAATCAAAAGCGGCAATTATTACTTTAATGTCGGTAACGGTTGCGGCGATCGCAGTATTAATTATCAGTCGCCACTACATCCCTATATTAGCGACTCAGTTCGTAATGGCCGTTTGTTTGATCGCGATTAGTGTCATTCTAGCAAAGAAAATGCACGATCAGCTGCCATCAAGGTTGCGCGCAGGGTCATTGTCTGTCACAAGTACGCTTGCACGCATACTGCTAATACCGGGCAGTTTGCTGCTGACTGGTATCGCGAATATCTATGATATTTTTACGGCAACGTGGATTTTGCTAACTGCCGCAGCTGTGTCAATTGTGGCCTTTATGTCCATTTCATCAGTCAAGAAGTAAATGATTGCGTAGCGCCAAACCCTCGATGTTAATATAAATATTGACTTTTAAGTATAAAAATGCTATAATTATAATATGTAGCGAAGCATCCCGCTTGCGCCTACAAGCCCACCCGATGAGCCAGCCTCTCGGGCTGGATGACAATGAAAGAGATATCATATGAGCATCTACAGAGCGCAGACGATCGATGGCCAGACCACTCACGGGACTGTTCATCTATCAAAGCTGAATCCAGGTGACGTAGTGACCGTGATTACCGAGAATTCTCGGCACACCATCACCGTCACCGATCGTTTCGAGTACAGTATTCGACTGGGATTCGCGACAGGTGTCGAGGTTCAATCGACGAACTCTGATGTCGAAACCCACTCGAATCCCGTCCTGAACAAGGTCACGGAGGCAATTACGCTCCCGTCGAAAATCTGCATCAATATGTGGCAAACCAGTTTTGTAAAAGCTGTGTTGATCAACGATCGACCACTCGACGCGTACAGCTAGCCTGTCACGATGAACGGATATCTCTTTCAGTCCGTTCCGCAAATGCGTATTTGTGCTGATGAGCCCAAAAGGGCGAAAACGGCAACACCGTCAAATCAAGTAGTGACTGGTGACAACGTCGCGATTTCAACTATTTTTGTTACAATTATAAGCATTATGAATGCTTTGAACTTTACGAGAAATTTAGTTAAAGGTCGCGTCGCTGAAACCGTGTTTGCTCAAATGCTACGAAATGCCGGATGCTTTACTGTATTGGAGTTCGGTTATGAAAAGGTTATTCCTGATTTACTGCAGTATAATCATGGCCATGACGATCCTGTGATTGAAACACTGCGTACTGCACCAGATTTTGCGATTATCAATGTCGAGACAAAAGAGGTCAGGTTAGTAGAAGTAAAGTATCGTCGCGTATTAAACCCTATAGATATAAAAAGGTGCGCAGAGAAGATGCATGCATCGTGGAATCCTTCATATCTATTCTTGGCGACTCTGGATGGATTCTATTTTGATGAAGTGGGCGTAATTATTAAAAATGAGGGTCACATTAGCCCTCTAGATCATCCGCGAATACCTGCTGATGTCCAAGCTGAATACTTGAATGTCCTCAGGGCATTTGAAGAAGGTAATTAAGAGAGAATCGGGCTTACTGTTATGTTGCGTCGACTCCTCGCTACTGAAGGCATTTTGCTATACTGGTAATTGATGAAAGTAAACAAATATATTTCACTAATTGCAATCGTCCTAGGTGTTATTTGGGTTGTAGCAGGACTGATCGTTATAGTTATGAGTAAGCACGATTGGCTGGTCGACAATGGATTCGTCAGCATTGTTGCCGGGGTTAGTTACATAGGGATCGGTTATATACTGCGATATGCAAAAGACCGCAAAGTTATTTGTATAAGTTTAGTAAGCTTAATGCTTTTGACGGTATGTTTTGTACTTTTGCCGATTGTAAAAGGCGAAGGGGTCGGGTTAGATATGTTGATGATTGTGTACCTTGCACTACTTTCATTTGAATTTGGCAGGATGCGAAAGTTACACCTATAAAATGTAACGGTAGATTATGCTTCCGTAAAATAACATAAAAATGTTGACGTCATAAAATCAGTTTGATAATCTAAATATAGGAAGATCAAGTGATACAGCACATTATCATTATGTGTGGCCGATCAAGTTAAATAGTTCAGTTACAGCTCAGTTAATTAGTTAGTAGGCCACATCTGTTGGTGCAAATCTTCCAGAAGAGAGACATGAAAATGTCTCTCTTTGCTTTTGGTGGGTATTTAATTATTGATACTAGTAAATTGGTGAATTAGTCGTCGAAGAGCTCGGACCGACTGCGCTCGATGAAGACACGTCGACGGCTTGAGGTTGATTGAAGGATTTGAATACGCTCCCAGATAATCCTTTTGTGCCATTTCCAACTTCGCCATAGGGTGTTGCACCCCAGCAGTAGGCGCGTGATGTTTCGACTGTTGTATCCTGGGCTACTGCGCAAGTCGTTAGTAAGCCTGCAGAAATTGCCGTAACATTCTTTCCGGCCAATGCAGAGCCCGTCGCGATCGACACGGCGGTTGGCTTGCGGTAAGTGCTGGGACCAGCGGCGCAGCTATTCTGGCCTACGCCTAGTTTGCCGCACATATTCCATCCCCAACAATGAGCGCTCGATTGTGTAGGATTTCCCGCGGGGTATGCCACTGCACAGGTATGTGTTTCGCCAGCACTGATGGATGTGACAACTTTGCCATTCAAACTTGACGCCGCGTCGGTTGCTGTTGCGGTTGGCGAATTGCGCTGCGTCGTACTGCCGTCGCCGATTTCGCTGTTAAAATTTCCACCCCAGCAGTAGGGTGACGCTTGTTGCGGTTGGCTTGTTGGGTACGCTATAACGCATACCGGACCAGATGGAACCTCGTATTGACCGATGCAATTCCCGTCGCCGTCATAGCCACTACATTCCGACGTGTGGCCTTGGCTAGTAGTGATTGATGTAATCGTTTTACCGCTCAGTACCCCCGAGGCTACAACAGCACCAAGAGCTGTCCGTTGAGCTGGGCTGGTACTGCCAGAGCCGAGCTGACCGTATCGATTACTTCCCCAGCAAAAAGGTTTTGCGTTACTCGCGTTTTCGCTCGCTGTCGTATAAATTAGCGCGCAGGTATAGTCGAACCCGGCATTGACCGCTAGGACTGATTTTCCAGTCAGGCCAGATACTAGCACAGGGTCACTGTTGCCGGCGGATGTCGTACCATTACCCAATTGACCGTAGGTGTTCTGTCCCCAGCAGTAAGCTTGCGCTGTTGATGGGTTGTTGCCGCTAGTATAGGCCAGTGCGCACGCATGGTTCGAGCCTGCGCTTACCGACCTTACGATTTTGCCAGATAGTGCCCCGGCGGTGACTGCGGTGGGAATAGTTGGTTGCGCATAGGATCCGTTTTTAGGACCCCAGCAATACGCCTTTGCGTCTGCCGCGCTAGAGCTATAGGCGACAGCGCATGCCTTGCCGTAGATTCCGGTTGAAAGTGATGTGATTGTTTTGCCTCCTAATGCGTCAGTCGCAGCGGCTGGTACGGCCAGCGGATAGGCGATCCTATCGGTAGTGACTGTATTTCCAGGGCAGGTTGGGGATGATTTTCCGAGTTGCGCACATGCGTCAAGCCCCCAGCAATAGGCGGCCGTATTACTGATGCCGGGATTGTTACCTGTCGCGCAGCTGAATGTACCACTTGTGCTGATACTAGCAATCGTTTTGACTCCGTCTGTTGCGGATGGGCCATTCCATTTTACTGATTCATTGATAGCGGGGCCAATTGGCGTAACGCCGTCAGACTTAAAAAACCTGACGGAACCGACAGAAGTGTATGTTTTGGGAGTTGTGGTAGAAACTGAAACCGAGTAGGTTGACTGCCAGTTGTCGTCTTTTGACAAATAGTTCATTCCGCCATTCGAAGCGCCTGTGCAGTCAATGTTCGGCCCAAGAGTTGTCCACGAGTTAGCTCCAGATTTTAGGCATGCAGCTGCAGCATCTTCACCAGACAATGCAGCTTCTTGGGCGATCTGCTGATAATACTGCTGATTGAGTGAGGTGCTAGTACTGGTAATAACGCGAAACATTGCAAGTGCAGTGATTGTAATGGCAAGGGATATAACGATTACGATAGGAAGCATGTATCCTAAAGACGCCTGTCTGTGTTTTAGTAGGCTAGATAATAAACCGTGCTGATAAGATGCTTTTGGTTTCACCGTCCTAACAATAGCAAACAGTGGCGGCGCTGCCTAGTAGCAATACGTCCAGCTGTACACTTTACGATAGTGAGGTTATTATTTGAAATCACTGCCGGGCAGGTAAAAAGATTACGCGGGGATGATCTGCGTTAAGGTGGCGCTATCGACGCTGGCTAGCTATGCTGCGGTATGAACGCCTTCGGGAATCTTGACAGTACCCGTCTGCTTCTTTGGGACTTTGATGACGAACAATGCAATCGCTAGCGCACCTAACATCAGCAGGGTAGCGGCAACGAATGCAGCATGAAATCCCGCCAGCTGTGCAGACGGCGCGTCGGATGTGCCAGTTGCGAATGCCGCGACGCCCGCAAGGACTGCAATACCTAATGCACCGCCAACTTGTTGTGATGTATTGATTAATCCCGACACCAATCCCGATTCACGTGCGGGTACACCGGATGTTGCCGCCAGTATTGCCGCCAGGAAAAACAGCCCCATACCAGTTGGAATCAATAGGATGCTGGGTAGGATATTGATGAAGTAATTACCGTTCAGTGGTAGTGTTATGAATAGCGCGATACCGATTGTTGGCAAGATTGTGCCGGCGATCAATAGTTTTTTGATGCCAAATCGATCAACGAATTTTGGCGCGTTCCATGCCATCGTTCCCAGGATGATCGGGAAGGGCAGGAATGCGAGGCCGCTTTGAATCGGTGTATATCCCAGAATATTTTGCATGTAGAGTGACAAGAAAAAGAACATTCCTAACATTCCGGCCATTGCAGGTATCATGATCAAATTACCACCGCTGACGTTACGTAATTTAAATATCGATAGCGGTACGAGCGGATGTTTGACGCGTGATTCGTTAAATAGGAATGCGATGATCAGCGCAATAGAAGCGACAAACGATGCAATGACATAGGGGTTTGCGATGCCGACTTCTGGGGCTTGGCTGATGGCAAATACTAATGCGATCAATCCTGATGTGATTAATGCCGCTCCCGGTAGGTCTAGATTTTTGTCACTTTCTTCTTTGCTATGTGCGGGAACATATTTCAATATACCAATGATTGTCAGGATGCCAATCGGCACATTAATGAAAAAGTCCCAGTGCCATCCAAATAGCTGGGTGATGATACCGCCTAATAGCACGCCAACCGCAGCGCCACCAGCAGCAACGATTGACCATATGCTGAGCGCCCGGTTGCGTTCAGCGCCCTCTTTGAATGTCGTCAGTAGTACTGACATTGCAGCGGGTGACATGAATGCAGCGGTCAAACCTTGCAACGCACGCAGTACAATGAATGACTCGCTGGATTGTGATAATCCAATCAAAAATGACGTTATAGTAAATCCGGCCAGACCGATAACCAGCACTTTGCGCCGACCATACAAGTCTGCGGCGCGTCCGCCAAGCAGTAAAAATCCACCAAACGTTAATACATACGCCGTGAGGATCCACTGCAAAGATCCGTCACTGAATCCTAGCGATTCTTTGATTGCCGGTAGTGCGACATTGACGATAGAGCTGTCGAGCACTACTAAAAACTGCGTCAATGCCAGTAGTACGAG
>SEAL01000028.1 GCA_004145215.1 Chloroflexota bacterium
TTCTTGTACACACGTACCAGGAGCTCAAAGAGATCCTGAATTCACACAAAGGTGTGCAGTTTGTTGTCCAAGGGTTTATCCCGAATGATCGAGACTATCGCTGTTTAGTATTTGGAGGCAAGGTAAAACTTGTACTACAGCGTTCGCGTGATACAGAAAGTAAATCTCATTTAAACAATACTTCGCAGGGTGCTGCTGGTGAAATTATCTCATTAGAGAATTTGCCAGCTCAAGCAATAGCAGATGTCGAAAGCGCGGCCTTGGCGTTGAATCGCTCTTCATTTGCGGGCGTGGACTTACTCATCAATTCCGAAACTGGTCAGCACTATATACTTGAAGTAAATCAGACACCTCAAGTTGAAATTGGAGCAGCGGTCGATCAGAAGATGAGTGCACTTTTAGATCATATGGAATCAGTAGTAGGAAAGGATAGCTATGTCTAAGCCGTTGATTGTTTTTGTTTTTCCAACTGAACGTAGCGACACAAGTACGCGCTATGGTGGATTTGCCAGACGCCTTCAAAAAGCGGGTGGACTTGAAGACAAAGACGTACTGACGGTTGCGCTTGAAAATCTCATTTTCATTATCCGAGAAAATAAAGAGGCTGAAGTGATTGACAGTGTTTCGGGACGCTCTATGGCAGAGGCGGACTTCGTCTATATGAAGAGTAATGGAGATGAATCGGCGGCACTTGCAACGTATCTTTTTCATAGGGGAATACCATTTATGGACACAGCAAGTCTCTACGTTCGTGGGACAAAGCTCGCAACGGCCTTTCGCATGTGGGGCGCCGGCATCAGGGTGCCGTATACGTTCTATATCCGTAATCCTAAACGCTTTTCTAACTGGATGAGAAATCATACACCAGCAGAACTTGGAGAACGTTTTATAGTGAAAGACGCAAACGGCGCAAAGGGCCAGATGAATTTTCGCGTGACTGCACAGCAGGCTGTAGCAATAATAAACGAGAATCCTGATGTTCAATTTGTATGCCAACGTTTTGTAGAAAATGACGGTGACTATAGGATAGGTGTGTATGGTAGTCAAGCCAGGTTTGTCATTAAAAGAACCGGTAGCGCTGGGTCTCATCTGAACAATACTTCAGCCGGAGGCACGGCAGAGTATGTGTCTGCCGGATCATTGCCTCGGTCGTGGGTCTCAATCGCTGAAAAAGCAGCCGAGGCGGCAAATCTCCAGATCGCTGGGGTGGATCTCATAATCGACAAGTCGACTCAAAAGGCCCTTATTTTGGAAGTTAATCAAGGTTCGCAAATCGTAACAGGGGTGTTTACAGAGCAGAATATGCAGGCATTTAACGAAGCTATTGATGAAGCAGTTAAGATTCGTCACGCCAAGGCCCGACTACTCCCGGCAACTGTAATTGGGCGTAGGGTGGTTGCAAAAATTCCCGATCTTCATATAGATAAAATAGTTGCAAAAATTGACACTGGTGCTTATACCTCATCATTGCATGCGGAAAACATACACATAGAGATAGATGAAAGTGGTGATGAAGAGCTTGTATTCACTATTGGTGCCAGTGACAGAGTGCACTATACTGCAGAAGATAGACAAACGATGCGCACAAAGGATTTCTTTAAGCAGGCTGTCAGAAGTTCAAATGGGCACATTGAATATCGATACAGTATAAAAACGAAGATCGTCATAGAAAAGAAGCGATTCATTATTACACTGACGCTTAGTGACCGTTCATCAATGGGCTACCCATTATTAATCGGACGTAGAGCTTTACGTTCAAGATTCCTCGTGAACGTTGAGCTCAACGAAGAGCACATGCCAGATTGGAAATATTAATGAGGAGATGTATATGAGAATAGCAATTTTGTCAAAAGGTGGGGCAAACTATACAACTCGACGCTTACGAGATGTCGCGCGTGCTCGCGGCCACGAAGTACGTATTATTAATTATGCGAAGTGCTACGTTTCGATCGAGAAGAATCAACCTGTTGTTCGCTATAAAGGCGAATCACTTGATCATTTTGATGCCGTCATTCCACGCATTGCGCAGAGTTACACGAAATACGGAACCGCTATCGTCCGTCAGTTCGAAAATCAAGGTGCATTTGCAACGGCTAGTTCGATTGCAATCGTCAGATCTCGCGACAAGCTGCGCGCATACCAAATTTTGGCAAAAGCTGGCGTTGGTATTCCAAAGACTGTGTTCGCCCGTGAAACGGCAAACTTTGAAGATGTCGTAGAGCTAGCTGGTGGCACGCCGCTAATTATCAAAGTAGCCCGCGGAACTCACGGTAATGGAGTTGTACTCGCCGAAACGCCAAAGGCAGCAAAGGCCGTAATGCAGGCTTTTTATGTCGAAGGTGTGAACTTTTTGGTACAGGAATTTGTCAAAGAATCAGCCGGAGAAGATATTCGCGCCCTTGTTGTTGGTAGTCGCGTCGTTGCTAGTGTGAAGCGCCAAAGTTTAGACGGTGATTTTCGCAGTAATACCCACCAGGGTGGCGAGGGAAGTGCAGTCAAACTAACCGAAGAAGAAACGAAAACAGCCATCAAAGCTGCAAAAGCGATGGGGCTGCCGATCTGTGGTGTTGATATGATGCGAAGTAGTAACGGGCCATTGGTTCTAGAAGTTAATTCATCGGCGAGCCTAAAGACGCCAGAATTAGTAACACGTCGAGACGTTGCAACAAAGATCATTGAATACGTTGAACGCAACGCGAAACGTCGCAACAAAAAAGACAAAGTCGGCGCGTAATATACTTATGGTTGCGGTGGTATACTGATACCATGGCAATAGCTGTTCAGGGCAAAAAGCGGCTCTTTTTGATCGGTTTTGCGGTTACTCTCGTCGCCGCAATGATTTCTCTTATTCTAGCGTCTATTTTGATGCAGCAAAAAACATCCGCGCCGAATACAGACTATGAAATGACCTCTATTGTTATGGGCGGTCATGTATTTATGGCGCGTACACCGATGACTGAAGATGCGCAGGTGCTCGGTTTGTCTGGTACCGAATCACTGACTGATTCACAGGCGATGCTCTTTGTGTTTGAATACAATCAGCGATGGGGTATTTGGATGAAGGATATGAAAATACCGATTGATATTGTCTGGCTGAACGCCGAAAAGAAAATCATTCATGTGGAAAAAAATGCGCAACCTGATAGCTATCCTACTGTATTTCGCCCCGACCAGGACGCACGGTACGTTATTGAAACTGCCGCTGGCAGGAGCGACGATTTGGGTGTAAAATTAGGTGACTCGGTACAATTTACTGATCCAAAAAAGGGGAACTCATGAACGTCATCGTCATTGTTGCAATTATACTCGCAGTACTATTCGCCCTCGCGTTTTTTACAAAGCGACGATTTGGCGTTCTGGGGTTGGCGCTGACAGCAGGGTCGGTACTGAGTCAATTATGGACTGATACCGCCACGCCGCTTGTGGAGCAGCTGGGTCTGCAGGTTGTCGCCCCGCCACTGAGTGTCATTGTTGCGACGGCAATCATCATCATGCCGGCAGTATTACTGCTATTTAGTGGACCAAAGTATACAAAAATGCCACAGCGTATCATCGGTGCGTTGGCTTTTGCGTTATTGGCCTTTGCCTTTATGACTGACAGCCTAGGTTCGGCTATGGCGTTAGAAGGGGACAGCAAAACATACTTTGACGCGATCGTCAGCAATGCCAGTTATATTATTACTGCTGGTATCGTGTTTGCGCTGTTCGATGTACTCTCGATTAAGAAACCAAAGCCTGAAAACCACTAAGCGTTAGTTATTGACAATCTACCCCTTAAAATGATAGATTAGTAAAAGTTCTTTGTATAAAAGTTCGTCAATATGTGGGACCATAGCTCAGCTGGTTAGAGCACCTGCCTTTTAAGCAGGGTGTCCTGGGTTCAAGCCCCAGTGGTCCCTCCATAGAAAAAGACTCATCGTAGTGATGGGTCTTTTTCTATGGTAAGTAATGCTCTGATCGTTTAACAGACCCACCTATCCCTGCTTTCACATAACCTGTTATTATAAACAGATATGACACGATTTATCTTTATACATGGCAATGGCGGAACAACATCCACTTATTCCACAGTCTGAATTTGCCTACATCGTCCTGCATTTAGGCGCGGAGCGAATCAAAATTCCCATGGGGAAGCATTTCCAAAACAAGCAGGATATGGCTGAAGTGTTCAAATATATTCAAAAAACGTACGTCAAACGTCCGTAATGTCTCGTGTGACAAACCAAGTAGCGTTTGTTCGCCTAGCTGCCTGTGCAATCGGCAGTTGACTGTCGGGCTGTAGTGCCTGTTGAAACGCCTGCCGTTTGTCACTACCGGCGGCCAAGATGATTGTCGTTCGCGCAACCTGTAATGCTGCCAAGGTAAAGCTAACTCGTTCCGATGGCGGTTTCGGAGAATCATAGACTGGAATCACGAGCTGTGTAGTTTGTTTAAGGCTGTCGTGATCGGGGAATAGCGACAGCGTGTGCCCATCTGGCCCCATCCCTAGCCACACGACGCTGAACTGCCGAGACGCTGTACTGCTCAGATATTCATCGACAGTCGAAGTGTATGCAGTTGCAGCGGCCGCGGGATCGACATCGGTCATCGGCCGTAGCAGTGTTGCCTGTGGAATGAACTGCAGTAGCGCATCATCGATGGCATGCCAATTGTTGTCGACACCGTCTAATGGACCGCATCGTTCATCACCTAATAATACTGTTACTTTCGACCAATCGATTTCATCCAATAAATATGCTGCTATGTATTCATAGGCGAGCATCGGTGTCGAGCCACCAGCGAGCACCCAGCTGGCTGCGCCGTCACTGTCGATAGAATGATTAAGCAGCTGAATTGTTTTTGTCGCCGCAGCAATTGCGAGGATTTCTTTTGATTCAAATGTCACAGTATCTGTCATAGTTCCATTATGTCATATATAATACTGTTTTTTTGCTGAATATATTACTATAATGGGCTGATATGTGGGCATGTTGGCATAGTAACATACATTCGTCATGGTTGATTCTAACGATCTGTTTGACGTTTGTATCAGGGGTGATCGCCGCGCAGTATGTTGATCAAGCACTATTTTCTAGCACCACCTGGTTATTTGTCGCTATAATCCTGGCAATTATTGGCTTTTATTTTCGATCAGTATCAATGCTCGTTTGTATCGTCATCGCAGGCTGTGTCGGTGGGCTATGGCGAGGATCCGTCGATCAGGTCAATTTATCTGTTTATCAAAATATCACAGGCAATGTCGCAATCGTAAGAGGTGTCGTGAGCGAGGATGTCGACAGTAACCAGCGTGGCCAAAAGGTAGTGCGTTTGCATGATGTCTTGATTGATGATCACGCTGTGGCTGGTAAAATCTGGGTGACAATCGGTACAAAAGCAGATATCAAACGAAGCGATATTCTAACAGTAAGGGGCAAAGTGAAAGATGGTTTTGGCAATTTTTCAGTAACTATATATAGTGCGACGTTACAGTCGATTGATCGACCATATCCTGGAGATGTTGCGCTGCGTATTCGCGATTGGTTTGCTGATCACATTCGCCTCGCGATTTCTGATCCGCAAGCAGCCCTGGGTATTGGGTATTTGGTTGGCCAGCGCCGAGCTTTACCGCCCGAACTAGATCAAGCTTTGCAGATCGCTGGACTGACTCATGTGGTCGTTGCGAGTGGTTATAATCTAACCATTTTAGTCCGCTTGGCCCGACGTTTGTTTGTTCGAATATCAAAATATGCATCAGTCATGGCAGCGAGTGGCATGGTAGTGAGCTTTATGGCGGTAACGGGAATGAGTCCAAGTATGTCGAGAGCGGGGCTGGTTGCGGGGTTGTCGCTGCTGGCATGGTATTACGGCAGAAAATTTCATCCGCTTGTGTTACTTTCATTTGCCGCCGCAGTAACGGTACTCATAAATCCAGGATACGCTTGGGGAGATTTGGGTTGGCAGCTGTCATTCGCTGCATTTGGCGGGGTGATGATTCTAGCACCGCTCGGTCAAGCGTATTTTTATGGCAGCAAAAAACCTGGTACGATTCGACAGATTTTAGGCGAAACAATTGCCGCGCAGATCGCGACACTGCCTATTCTGGTGCTAGCATTCAGCCAGTTCAGCAACGTTGCGGTCATTGCAAATGCTTTAGTGCTGCCGCTGGTTCCGCTTGCGATGCTTCTGACGTTCATTGCGGGCGTCGTCGCGATCATCGCACCTGCGGCTGCGACTTTGTTGTCATTGGAATTTTGGCGGCTATTACAATTGTCGCGTTTAATGGAGTTCAAAACCGTAGCTATAAATCAGCTGCGCAGAGCGACATGAGCGCATTCAGAAAAAAAATAGAAATGATTAAAATTGATGCTTCTGACGGTTTATACCCAGCGACAATTTCCAGTACGATGGGTTTCGGATTTTCGAAATCAGCATATCAAACTGGTAGAAATAATTTGTATTATTGTACCAGTGATGATCGAACTAATTATGCATTTGGTGTTGCAGTAAAGCCTGGAAATGTTGGTTACTTGATGACCTCCACTGGACAAATTAATGAAGTTGGTTATGGACCTGGCGACGCGAATGTATGCGGATTGGTTGATCGACTCAATGGAACTGGGTCACAAATGGGCCATGCCTGGAACGGAACAACAGGAACTTGGCAAGGATGGACAAACTAGATACTTTGTTGATAATTTGTTACAATATAACAAATACGTTATAAAATCTAGCGGAGATCTATAGTCAATGTCAGGACACAGTAAATGGTCAACTATCAAACGTGAAAAAGGTGCAAAAGACGCGAAGCGTGGCGCTGTATTTACGAAAATTGGAAATCAAATCGCAATCGCAGCACGTGGCGGCGCTGATATAACAATGAACTCGGCATTGGCGCTGGCAGTTGAGAAGGCAAAGCAAGCGAACATGCCGAACGCAAACATTCAGCGAGCAATTGACCGCGTGAATGATAAAAATGCTGCAGCGCTAGAAGAAATTACCTACGAAGGTATGGGGCCTGGTGGCGTCGGTATAATAATCGAAACAGCAACTGATAATAAAAATCGTACATTTCCTGAAGTTCGTAATGCACTGACAAAAAATGGTGGTCGAATTGCCGACGCTGGTAGTGTTATGTTTCAATTCGATCGAAAAGGTGTGATTCGCGTCGCCGCGAGTGGTGAAGACGCGTTGTTGTCGATACTTGATGCTGGCGCCGAAGATGCTGTCGAAGAAGATGGGGAAATTATCGTCTATACCGACCAAAAAGATCTCGCCAAGGTACGCACGGCTCTCGTTGATTCTGGACTCGACATCAAAGACGCCGAACTGCAATATGTCGCGAAAAATTCGCTTGAAATTACCGATGCAGAACAGGCTACAAAAATATTCAAGGTTTTGGATGCACTGGATGATCTGGACGATGTCGTCAATGTTCATACGAACGCCGATATTACTGCAGAAATCGAATAGCTCAATGTCGTGCAAAAAACCGCCCGCATAATGGGCGGTTTTTTTGTTGACAATATATTCAGCATTTTGTTATAAATAATTTAATATTATTTTAAGAAATGGTGGGTAATGAAAATATATATCGCGTACGCTTGCATAGCCATGATGGTGTTTCAATTACTGACACCTTTGGCTGTATTTGCAACTGACCAAATTGTGTTGGCAAGTGAAGCAACTGATACGCTCGTTGAACATAGCGAGCCTGTTGCGGTAGCAGATGAAACTATCGAGTCGGTGTCGCAAAGCGTAGCGCCTGCCCTCGTAGTAGACGATACTGAGTTTTCGCCGAAGTCTGATTCGCTGCCGGTAGCGTCGATTGCGACGGCACAGATAGATCAGCAGCTGCCGCAAATTCAGAATGACGGACATATTCTGATTAGCAAAGTTCAAATTGGAAATGTCGAATCTACAAAGAATGAATTCGTCGAACTATACAATAACTCTGACCACACTGTGTCGCTCGCGGGCTGGAGACTAGAGTTCTTGACTGAAAAACATAATGGAATGGATGCGCCGACGCGTATATTAAAATCATTCACGACACAGGTGCTTGATCCACATTCCTACTATGTTGTCAGCTATCAAGGCTACCTGATGACGCCAGTCAGCGATACCTCATTCGATATCAATGTATCGAGTGGATCGTTGCCGCTTAACGGTGCTATACGACTTCGCGACAGCACACTCGTCGTTGCAGATCTTGTGGGTTGGGGAAATTCATTGAACTACGAGACGACAGCATCAATCGCAAATGCCAACGGGTCAATCGATCGATGTATTGATAAGGCCGGAAATATGATAGATACGAATGATAATCGTGGTGATCTGTTGGCGTATTCTTACGCAGATGGTTTATCGCTCCGGTCATCGCCTGCCTGCGCAGGCCAGCAAAATATTGATGCTCCGGAAGTAAACATGTGTGGTGGTGTCCAGCTGTCAGAAATACACGCCAATACATCTGGCGACCAGTATATCGAAGTGGTAAACATAGCCGACAGAGAGGTGAATTTATCGGGATGTAGTTTGCAGACAAATCGTAGTGCTACTGCTCGATTTACGTTTAGCGATACGATCATACCTGCGAATGACTACGTTATTGTTTTTATAAAAGATACCTCGCTGACACTGACGAAAACAACCACAGGAACTGTCTATTTACTGTCGTCAGATTACCAGCATGAAATTGACGCGCAGACATATAGTAGCCTACCCGTTGATATGTCGTGGGCAAGATTTGATGAGGGGTGGCAGCAAACGTATGACGTGACACCCGGATCGTATAACCAGCTGCGCCAACATCAATCATGCGCCGAAGGGTATGGCAGGAATGAACAGACCGGGCGATGTAACAAGGTGGCTCAGGTCGTCACTACAGTAGAATGTGGTGAGGGTAAGTATCGCAGCGAAGACACGGGCCGCTGTCGTCAAATACCCGCGGCGAGTGTCCTGGCCGCCTGTAAGTTAGGTCAGTATCGTAGCGAAGAGACCAATCGTTGTCGTAACCTGGTCACAGCAAATGCGCTAACTCCATGCAAGGAAAACCAATACCGTAGCGAGGAAACAAACCGTTGCCGTAATCTGGCGTCCGCGGCAAATCAATTAGTTCCCTGTAAAGAAAATCAAGAACGTAACCCTGAAACTAATCGTTGTCGTAATGTGACAAATGCAGTACCTGCGGCTGCCTTTGCTGTTAAACCGGTTGGTGATTCGTCAAAAGCGTTTATTGGGTGGTGGGCTCTGGGCGGCGTCACGATGGCCGCACTGCTATATGCTGGCTGGGAATGGCGCTACGAAATACGACAGTGGATTCGCTACATCCCGACTTTCTCGATTCGCAGAAAGTAACGTATACTTAGGTGACATGAGAATAATTGGCATAGACCCCGGAACTGGCATACTGGGATTTGGTGTTGTTGACGTCGTGCGCGGCAAGGCAAAGATGGTAACGGCTGGCGTAATTACGACACCTGCTCATACTCCAATTGACGTACGGCTCGAGGATATTTACGACGGACTGACCGAAATTATTGCTGAAACGAAACCAGAGATTATGTCGATAGAGAAACTCTTTTTTGGGCAGAATGTGACAACGGCGATGAGCGTGGCGCAGGCTCGCGGCGTAGCGATGCTCGCAGGGCGAAAGGGTGCGCTACCTATCGCAGAATACACGCCAATGCAGATCAAACAAACACTAACCGGATACGGCAAGGCTGACAAAAAGCAGGTGCAAGAGATGGTCAGGATTCATTTAGGTCTAACAGAAACACCAAAACCTGATGACTGTGCGGATGCACTGGCTGCGGCAATTACGCATTCAATGATGACTCGTGGCCATTAACGACTACAGAGGAATGACCGCGAATACGAGCGCGACGACGGCTGCTGTGACGAATGCCTGCGCGTTCATCATACGTGCTTTTGCACGGTCTGCTTTTAGCGCGGAATCCTCGGTTATTGAAACGACCTTGCCGTCGTCCGCATGTTGCTGACCCGCACCGGCGTAGCCAACGCAGAATCGATTTCGCGCCTGTAAATAGCCTGTGCATGCCAAAAATGCAGGAATGAAAACGACAGTCCTAAAGTACCAAGGTGCGTGGAATGCGACTAATAACACGACGAATAAAACGAATACACCGAATCCGACGTGGCCGATCATTTTACGACGTTGAATCTCAACAGGATTGATATTGCAGACGCCCGGTACGTAGTGTGATGTAGATGCCATAGAAAACCTCATTAGAATTGTTATTCTAGTATGCCATGCTGGCGCTATTTTATCTAGGTAATAGCAGTGGTCAAACCGCTTTCATGACTATTTCAGCCGTGGTTTGTTATAATGGTGGTAATGATCCGTAAAGGTAAATACACAAAACGTGTCACTCCAGTCCAGAAAGCAAAACGCGAAGCAAAGCGCCGTTTTCGCTGGTGGCACAATCTCAGTCTGAAAAAGAAAATCCTACTTGTTGCGACACCAATTTTGGCGTTCTTGATTATTACGCCGCTCGCAACATATTTGTATTTTGCGCGTGACATATCCAATCAAGAGCGTTTAATGAATCGTAACAACACCGGCATTGTACTTTATGCCAGTAATGGAACTGATGAAATCTATAGTTCTGGGCGAGCAAAACACCGTGAACTGGTGCCGTTAACCCAAATATCGGATTTCACTGAAAAAGCATTAATTGCTAGTGAAGATAAAAACTTTTACAAACATGACGGATTTTCGATAGGTAGTATGCTTGGGGCGGTTTACGGAAACTTTGTTGCAGGCGGCGCATCGTATGGTGGGTCGACATTAACGCAGCAGCTGGCGAAAAATACCTTGCTGACTGCGGACAAGAGCTACTTGCGTAAATTCCAGGAACTCTCAATCGCCATCGCAATCGAACGGACGTATAGCAAAGACGAGATCTTGGCGATGTACTTGAACTCTGTCTATTACGGCGAAAACTCATTTGGTATCGCTGATGCATCTCAGGCGTACTTTGGTATCAGCCCTGACAAATTAAACTTGGCGCAAAGTGCCATGCTGATCGGACTACTGCCAGCGCCGTCGGCATATTCTCCTATTTCCGGAAATATCGAATACGCCAAAGAGCGCCAGAACACAGTATTGACTCGAATGGTAAATAATGGATTTATTACCGAAGCTGAAAAAGAAGCGGCTAAGGCAGTCGAATTAGCCTACCAACCGGCAAAATCACCAAACGATGACAGTAGGGCGCCGCATTTTACAGAAATGGTTCTGAATGAACTTTATAAAAAATACGGAGAAGAGAAAGTAACACGCTCGGGGTACCAGGTGACGACAACTTTAGATTTGGGTATGCAAGATCAGTTGCAGACTGCAGTAACAAATAACATGCGTACGATCGAAGCAAATGGTGGATCGAATGCGAGCGGTGTTGCGATCGACCCAGCCTCTGGTGAGATTAGGGCGCTCGTCGGCAGTGTGAGCTGGGACCAAGAGCAGTTTGGAAAAGTGAATATGGTCACTACACCGCGTCAACCAGGCAGTAGCTTTAAGCCGCTGTACTACGCGCAGGCACTTGCTGATGGAAAAATAACGCCGGCAACGATTATCCAAGACAAAAAGACTGACTTTGGCGGTGGTTTTTCGCCAAATAACGCCGATCGGCGTTTCCGTGGTGATGTCACAGTTAGGAATGCGCTGAACTGGTCATTGAATATTCCTGCTGTCAAAGTTATGCAGAAAGTTGGTGTTTCTGAATCGGTCGAGACCGCAAAGCGTATGGGGCTGACGACCGTTGATACAAAAAACGACTATGGTTTGTCGCTCGCGCTAGGTACGGCTGAAGTCCCACTGCTCGAAATGACAAATGCCTATGCAGCGTTTGCTAATGGTGGCGAGCAATATGCTACGACAACGGTGAAAAACATTCAGAGTAAATATAATGACAAAGTGTTCGCATCTAAAGAAACCGCTAAACAAGTTATCAGTGAGCAAGCGGCATTCTTGATATCGGATATTTTGTCGGATAACGGTTCGCGCTCATCAGTATTCGGTGGCAGTTTGAACGTTACCGATGCAAAGACTCGTGCAATTAAAAAGGCTGCCGTTAAAACAGGAACAACAGACGATTCAAAGGATGCCTGGACAATTGGCTATGCTCCGCAATTGGCAGTTGGTGTCTGGGTTGGTAATAATGACAATACCGCCATGGCTAACGGTGGTGCAATTATGGCCGGACCGATATGGCGTAATTCTATGGGGACGATGCTAGCGGGTCAGCAGACATCATTCCCGACAGTCCCCGGTGTCGTGCAGCGTGATGTTTGCGGTAACGGTGCACTCGCTGACGCATCGATCGAAGGCAAGACACGAAAAGAATACTTCCTGTCATCAAACTTACCAACGGGCACATGCTCTGTAAAACCTCAGCAGCAAGAAGAGCAAAAGAAAGATCAGGACGAAGAAGTTGACGAACCGGAAGATACGACCTCGGCGTCAACGACAACGTCGCTAACAACGGGCTGTTTTGAATGATTCTGTCAAATTTTATACACATCACCACATCCGCGAACAATCGCAGGAGCTGTTCGGCTTTTCTTCGTTGGCTGCAAAAAAGTTATTTGAATTACTGATCACTGTTCAAGGTGTTGGTCCGAAGGCTGCACTTGCTATCCTGAGTCTAGATGAAAGTGAAACGGTCCGTAATGCGATTGCCAATGCGGACGCAGTGTATATCACAAAGGCCAGTGGCGTCGGTAAAAAAACCGCAGAACGTGTCGTTGTTGATTTATCCGATAAAGTCGGCATGCCGCTATATTACGACAACAAAACGTCGAGTGGTATTGCGCAGACAATTAATCATAGCGATGAAGCGCTCGAAGCGTTGATGGCTCTTGGGTATAATCTGAACGATGCCACCAAGGCGCTCGAAGGAATTTCGACTGAATTATCAACCGCTGATCGTGTGACGCAGGCGCTGAGAGGCTAGTTGTAGTTATGGCAATTGAAAGAATTGTTGATACAAGTATTGATGAAAACGACAATGACGAGCAAGTCATTGAAGTGACACTGCGGCCGCAGAGTTTTTCGGATTATATCGGCCAAGAGCGATTAAAAAAGAACCTGAAACTCGCAATTGATGCAGCGAAAAAGCGTGGCGAACCGATGGATCACGTACTGCTATACGGCCCTCCTGGGTTAGGAAAGACGACAATGGCGTCTGTCATCGCTAACGAAATGGGAACTAGTTTGCGCGTGACTGCTGGCCCGGCTATTGAACGCGCTGGTGACCTCGCTAGTATTTTGACGAACTTACAGGATGGCGATATCTTGTTCATTGACGAGATCCACCGACTCAGCCGAGCCGTTGAAGAGGTGCTGTACAGTGCAATGGAGGACTTTAAACTGGACATTGTCATCGGTAAAGGCCCGGCTGCGCGTAGCGTCCGATTAGACTTACCAAAGTTCACTGTCATCGGGGCTACAACGCGAACCGGTGCATTAGCGGCGCCGCTGCGTGATAGGTTCGGGCACATTTACCGACTTGAATTCTATACGACTGATGAAATTGGGCGCATTATCGCTCGTGCCTCAAATATCCTTGATAGCACAATTTACCCACAGGCTGCGACAATGCTATCAACGCGAGCCAGACTAACTCCTAGGATTGCGAACCGCCTATTAAAGCGCGTGCGTGATTATGCCGATGTGAATGGTGATGGAATAATTGATACCGTTGTCACAACGAGTGCACTGCAGATGATGGAGATTGATGAGCTTGGATTAGACCCAGCTGATCGAAACTTATTACAAAGCATCATCGATAATTACGGCGCAAATCCCGTTGGGTTGAATACGATTGCTGCGCTAACTGGGGATGAATCAACGACTATCGAAGATTTTTATGAACCGTTTTTAATCCAGATTGGGTTCATCGAACGAACACCGCGAGGCCGCCGAGTGACAGTAAAAGCGTATAATCATTTAGGCCGCCAGCATCCTGATATAGCCGACAACTAGTGAAATTGCTATACTAGTAGGTATGAAACCTGACGAACAAACTCCTTCCGCTGACTATACGCAACCAGTAGCTTATGATACGAATGGACAGCCGCTGTATGCTCATCCACCTCAGCAAGCTCCAGCAAACCCTATTCAACCAACGGTAGTCCCAGTAGATCCTCGGACGCTTGGCGCAGCGCCAGTGTCGCAGGTGGTGCATATGAGTCGTGCCATCGATCCTGCTGAACCTGAATTGTCGGATGAAGCAAAAAAACGCCACGAAGATTCGATGAGGAAGTTTCCTTTTTTGAATCTGAGTCGTGGAGAATATGTGATTAACATGGTACAGCGTCACCCTATTGGCCTCGTTTTACCGATCTCGTTCACTGCCCTGATGATCATATTAGTTTTTGTTGGCGTGGCGGCCTATCCAGGTTTTGCAGCAACTACTGGATTACCGGATGTTGGTCAGATAATCTTGCCTGCATTCTTGCTAGCGCTATTATTCGGTATCGGCGGCTATATTGCGGTCTGGGTATATCTACAGAACAAGTTCTTTTTGACAAACGAGAGTGTTATTCAGGAAATTCAAACCAGTCTATTCTCGCGGCATGAACAAACTGTTAGTTTGGGGAGTATCGAAGATGCGAGCTTCCGCCAACAGGGTGTTATTCAATCATTATTTAATTATGGATCAATTCGTCTGAGTACCGAGGGTGAAGAAACGACCTACCGATTCCACTATGTCGCAAACCCGAAAAAGCAAATTGCCGTTTTGAATAATGCAGTTGAAAACTTCAAAAACGGACGTCCAGTAACAGGAGATTAGTCGTTAGTTGCGGCGACTTTTCTTTGTGTAGTCAGCTTCGTTGTCGAGATCAACAGTTATACTATAGCTCTTGCACTGATTTTCAGTATTACAGTTCGTTGGCATGTAACGATACTCATATTCGCGCTGAATATACGATTCGGCATACGACTTCTGTTCGTCAGTTAGCGATTCATCGGTAATCTTTTGATTAGGTTCGAGCCCGTTAGTGTCCTTTAGTAGGTCGGGGTTCATTGTTGTCAGGATTTCTTTACTGATCGTTCCGGGATAAAAGCCATTCTTAGGGTAGAATACTTCTTCTAGATTATAGTAAATGGAATTAACGGCAATTTTACGCTGTTCGTCTTTGTTGGCGGATTCCAGGCTGTTTTTTTGAATAAAAAACAGTATACTTGCTGCGCCCAGAATGACGATAACGACTAATAATTCAATGACAGTAAAGCCAGAAGCTGTGTGATTTTTAGAACGGTTCATTGCAGCTATTATAGCAAACTTATAGCCATTGCGCCCTGAATGGCTAATGCTTCAGTTATTTTTCAGAAAAGCTGTTACGGTTATTAAAAAAATGGTATAATAGAAACAGTAAAAAGAGAGGGAGTCTATGGCAAAAAAGGCAGAAAAAGCAGCAGTTTCAGATACAAAGCCCGACAATGAGGGTAAATTAAAGGCACTTGGCCTAGCGATGGATCAAATCACAAAGCAATTTGGTGATGGTTCGATCATGAAGTTAGGTGAGGCAAATAAAGTTGACGTTGAACTCATTCCATCAGGCGCTTTGTCGCTCGATCTTGCACTGGGTGGTGGCTATCCAAAAGGTCGCATCATCGAAATCTACGGACCAGAGAGCTCTGGTAAAACAACACTGACACTTCATGCTATCGCCGAAGTGCAGCGTGCTGGCGGTACTGCGGCGTTTATTGACGCCGAGCACGCACTTGATCCGTCGTACGCACGTCGACTGGGTGTTGATACCGATAACTTGTTGGTATCTCAGCCTGATAACGGGGAACAAGCACTTGAAATTGCAGAAACGCTCGTTCGATCCAATGCTGTTGATCTTGTGGTTGTCGACTCTGTTGCGGCACTTGTACCGCAAGCCGAGATTGACGGTGACATGGGCGACAGCCACATGGGACTGCAGGCTCGCTTGATGAGTCAAGCGCTCCGAAAATTAACAGGTATTATCAACAAGTCAAAGACAACGGTTATCTTCATTAACCAGATCCGTATGAAAATCGGCGTCATGTTCGGCAATCCAGAAACGACAACCGGCGGTAACGCATTGAAATTTTATGCGTCTGTGCGTTTAGATATCCGCCGTACTGGGCAGATTAAAAACGGTGAAGAGATTATGGGTAACCGTACCAAGGTAAAGGTTGTCAAAAATAAGATTGCGCCTCCATTCCGTATTGCCGAGTTTGACATCATGTACAACGAAGGTATTAGCAAAACAGGTGACGTACTAGACCTAGCTGTCCAGCACGAGATTGTCGGTAAGGCGGGTGCATGGTTCGACTACGGCGAAGGGAAAATTGGCCAAGGTCGTGAAGCGACAAAGGCGTATCTGAAAGAACACAAAGAAGTCCTCGACGAAATCGACCAAAAGGTTCGCGAGAAAGTCGCCGAACTGGACACATAGTCAGTGCACGATCCGTCATTGCTACGCTTTGTCTGCTGTACGAGGGGTGGATCTCGCCTTGAGTCTTTGAATACAGTATTTGTTTATCAGTTGACTAGCGATGTTATTTTTCAATTTGATGATGGTGAGGTCGAATCGGTAAAGTGGGTTCCGGTGAGTGAATTTGCTTTGATGACGAATACGCCCGAGGCGTATAATCTAGTGCCGCGCAGTCGTACGTATTTTGATGATGTGATTGTGGCAATCGAGAAGCGATGAAGATAACCGCGATCAGTGCGCAGCAAAAAGATAAAAACCGTGTCAACATTATGGTTGATGGTGTATACCGGTTTAGTTTGGATGTATTTCAATATGCCGATTTGGGGATTAGAGTTGGTAAAGAATATACAGACCAAGAACTAAACGATCTAGAGACGGAAAGTCAGTTTGGTAAATTATATGCACGCGCTCTTGAATATTGTTTGATGCGTCCCCATAGCAGTAAAGAAATGCGAGATTACCTATATAGAAAAACAAGGGCAACCAAAGTGCGCAGCCGAAAAACGGGTGAGGTTATCGACCGGCCAGGCGTCAGCCAGTCCCTCACCGAGCGCGTCTACGATAGGTTAGTTGAAAAAAAGTATATTGACGACGATAAGTTTGCCAGATATTGGGTTGAAAATCGTAATATGAAAAAGGGTGTCAGCAAACGAAAGCTTCAGGCCGAATTGCAGTCGAAAGGCGTCGATAGAGCAATAATCGAAAGCCAGCTGGATCAAACTGAACGAACTGACGGCGACGAGTTGCAGAAGATTATTGAAAAAAAGCGTCGTCGGTATCCGGATGGCCAGAAATTCATGCAATATTTGGCACGGCAGGGGTTCTCGTATGATGATATCAAGGCCGCATTAGAACGGTCCGAAGACTAGAGCAGTCTACTTTGCGTCGATTCCGTTTGGCTGTGGCTTGTCTTGCCTGAACGGATTGACGTAGTTGTTGACGGCTTTCATTACTGGCCGTACGTCCTCTGCGCCAGATTTTACTACAATCGTTGTATCGTTGATTTCAATAATCTGAGATCGATGGATCAGCAGTTCGGCATCACTAAAACTTTTCAGTAACGGTCGCTGAACATTAATCTGCTGTATGACAAATCCGCCTAGTTCGATTGTATAATCGGTGACTTTTCCGACCTTTTTTTGTTTTTCGTCGACAACATGCTTTCCGACCAAAGTGAATCCCAGCTCGTAAACATCCTTTAGTTTTATGACATCGTCAAGTTCTACGAACTCATCACTAGAGTCGATGATCATGCCTATGTCGCTGACCTCACGGATATCTGCAATACGCAAAAAAGAGGGGTGATGATCCAGTGTTGGTCCGTCGACCTGATAAGCCATTATTGATAAATCATGAGGATTGATGACCTCGCGAGATATTTTTGCAAGCTCGGCGCCAGTCTGGAGACCCATTACGGGTGTGTCAGGAAGTTGTGATCCGTGGATTAGCATGTCTTTAGTATACGGCTTTCTGTCGGACTACTCAACAAATGGATTATAGCGACTATTCTTTGGGAATATAATTGGCTTTGTCTGACTGCTACTTTGTAACGCATTGAGCTGATCTGCAGTTTTTGTATCGAATGTGCTGCTGATCCGGTCACCTTCGACAAGTGCGGCGTCTGTAGTCTGAGATGTTGTCAGTAAACTGAGGAGTAGAACTAATGCCCCAATCAACAACGCACCAAGTAGCGTGATAAAGATCGTCAAGTGATGCTTGCTGATGAATTTAACGATAGGTTTTACTGATTGCTGTAATGAAATGTCCATTATCGTATGTATACCTCTATTGTTAATTCGCCACTAGTAATTGCATTTGTCTGATCATCTCTTGTGAGTGAGACGCCAGATAGTTGCATCTTTGTCAGGTTCTGTTCGATATAGTTAATAAATGTCATCAAGTTCTCGTAATTAGAGCCACCGGCGAGCGCTAATGATATCGTTGTCGATTTTAAGCCGGGAGCTGGGGTTGCTGGTGCTGGCGTAACGGGCGCGCCACCGCTAGCAGCGCTTCCTTCCCCAGCGGCAAAGCTGTATGACGAAACGCTTAACCTCGAAGCGACTGCGTACGCTTCTAAGTCTGCGATGATTTTATCTTGATATTCATACGATTTACTCTCGGCGACAATATCCTTGGCTCGCTGAATAGATTGTGCACTTTCGCCTAATTTTGTTTCAAGCGTTCGAAGCGCGGTTAAATTATCGCTACTTGATGCTGCCTGCGCGTTAATAGTTTGGACATCAGTCGCTGATTCTTTCAACTTTTGAAAAGCAAACACGAATAGGCCTACACCTACTGCTAGTAGTGCAACGATACTCAGCGCTAGCAGCAGTCGCAAAGTAGACGCGTTCAGTCCTTTTAATTTACGATCTAGCATTATTGCTCCGCCTTGTTGATTTTAACGCTGATATTGACGGCGATTGGATAAGCGGAGGCTTGGCCCTCAGTGGTTTCTTTGGTGATGGTCTGAAAGTAGACATTAGAAAAAACCTTAGACGTCTGGAACTGCTGTTTTAATTTGGTTGCCGTTGCGATGTCACGGGCCTTTGCAGTCAAGCTGACCTGGCTGCCGAAATCTTGCGCACTGAGTGAAAGGCTGTCGAGGACGACGCCGCGTGGCATTGCGCCAGCGATGGCAAATACGGTATCTGTATAGGTGACTTCATTGTCTAGAATCTTCTTTGCAGTAGCGAGGTTTGCTTTGTATTCGTCAGCTGATTTTTTAACATCATTATAGCCTTTGGCTTTTTCGACATTATCTGCATTGTTAACTGTTGCGACACGTTTATTTTCCAGTAGGATAACAAAAAATAGCCCGCACATCAGCGTTAGGAGTGCTAGTCCGACGATCATAAAAATATTATACCGAAGTAGTGTGACGTTCGTACGTGCTGCCTTTAGCTCTTTTTTCTGAGATTCGGGTAGTAGATTAATCATTCCCACATTGCTCCCTTTGGCACGTTAGAGAGGCCAGCTACGGTAATGTAGCGTGAGCGGAATTGCTTTGCTGGTTGTGTCAGTTCACCGAAATCGAGCGCTTGCCACGGATTGGCAGTTCGAGCTGGCATAACCAGTTCATTCGTGAAGTATTCGCCGATACCGGGCACGTTGCTGCCACTGCCGACGACGAGGACCTGCTCTAACCGTCGTTCGTTGCTGAGTCGTTCATTATAATAACGGATAACTTTCCGTGTTTCGGTGACGATGCCACGCAGTGATGGTCGCAGTGCGGCAGTGATTTTTTCTTGGCGTGCGCCAGGTGCTAGGCCATTTAGTACCTTTAACTGGTGTGCATTTTCGAGAGTGACGCTAAGCTTTTTTGCAATATCGAGTGTAAAGGTATTACCACCAGTTGCAATGCCGCCAGTGATGCGAACTGAACCGTCCAGTACGGCGATGTCGGTGTTTGCTGCACCAATGTCGACGATGACAGTCGGTAGATATCCTTCTTCGGCAGTTTTGATAACTCGGGCGACGGCATTGATAGCGGGTTCGACGCGCTCGATAATTTCGTAATCAACGTAGAGTAGGGTGATCGGAAGGGGGATATACTGACCAACTTCGAGGGCTACTGCATCTTTTAGTGTTGCTTCCGCAGAAGTCGGGATCGTAAATGTTCGCGAGAAGGTGCGAGCTGTAGGGATACCTAAAACGACTTGATCACTAGATAGAGTCCCGATCAGTTTTTTATCCAAAAGAGTTTTTAGGCTCTCTGTTAGATATTCGTCTGTCTCGTCGAATGCTTTCTTGATACGAAGCGGATCGAGGTCGATAGTGCCGTAGCCAAGAACGACTTGATGCTTGAGGTCGATGGACATGATCTTCATGTCAGTACTACTGATATCAAGGCCAATAAGTGGTTTGTCTTTGTAAAATAGTTTTTTCATGATGCCCAATGATTTGTATTGATGCTAGTATAGCATGCGCTTATGCTTGTGACTAGCCTTTGATATTCTGTGACAGGCTGGCAATTGGCCCCATGACGCTGGCTGCGATTAGCCCAACGGCGCTACCCATAATGACGATCATGACTGGTTCGATAATCGAGCTAAGGCTGGCAATTGCAGTATCAACTTCTTCTTCGTAGAACTCGGCGACCTTGACGAGTACCGTATCAGTTTGACCGGTTTCTTCACCTACAGCAAGCATCTGTGCGACAATCGCCGGGAATAGGCTGTCGGCTTCAAGAATCTGCGACAATTGTTTACCGTTTTTTACTTCGTCAACGGCATCTAGGAGCGCCTGTTCGTAGACAACATTCCCGAGTGCGTGAGCGGTAACTGTCAGAGTCTCGAGTATCGACACGCCAGCGCCGTTCAGAGCAGAGAATGTTCGAGCAAATCGTGCGACTACGACCTTTTTAATGACGCCATTAATAGCCGGTATCTTTAATACGATCGTGTGGAATACTTTTTTACCGCTAGGTGTTTTTAGGTAGCGCAGTAACATAAAACCGCTAAAGAACCCGACGCCGAGGACGATAAACCAGTACTTTAGTGTAAACGCACTGATTCCGAGCATGATCGTTGTCAGTAGCGGTAGCTTTGCGTCTTCACCGCCTAGATCTTTGAGGATATTACCGATTTGGGGGATAACGAAAAGCATTAATCCGAAGAATGCGACAACCGTAATGAACATGAGTACCATCGGATAGGTCATGGCGCTCTTCACTTTTTTACGAATTGTCGCGTTCTTTTCTTGCTGTAATGCGAGTCGTTTAAGGATTTCATCCAGAATTCCGGCTGTTTCACCGGCGCGAACCATGTTGACATACACGTCACTGAACGTGTTCGGGTGTTTTGACAATGCATCACCGAGTGTTGATCCGCCTTCGACATCACGGATGACATTGACTAGAATGCCTTTTAGTCCAGCACTTTCAGAGTGCTGCTCGAGTGAATTCAATGACCGCAATAGTGGTACGCCGGCGCCGACCATGGCGCTGAGCTGACGCGTGAATATAACCAGGTCATCAGATTTTACCTTTGATCCGCCCAGTAGTCCGCTGACGCTGAATTTACTGGCATTGTTGATCGATATACTCAGCGGACGCAGATTCTGCTTTATTAGTGCTTCGGTGACAGCTTCTTGCGTGCTGGCGTCGATGATCCCAGTAACAGTTTTATTTTGGTCTGATGTTGCTATGTATTTGAAACTTGTCATGTTATTCCTTTGTTACTCGCAGGACTTCCTCGATTGTCGTTTCGCCGCGCAGTGCTTTGATTAACCCATCAGTTTGCATTGTAATCATGCCTTCAGAAATTGACTGAGTTTGGATTTCGTTACTTGTCGCGTTTGTGGTGATCATTTTTTGTACGGCTAGTGAGTTGTTGAGTACTTCGTAAATACCGATTCGGCCTTTAAAACCATCATTTTTTTCACCGTCAATTTCGGATTCGCCAGGTCGGTAAAGGGTGAGAATGCCATTTTCATCGGTGCTGAGCGGGGCGTTTCCGCCAACGCCTTGTGCTGCTGCTTGTTTTTCTAGTTCATGGATATACTTGAAATCTTGTCCGTTACGCAGGTTGAACAGGTTCAAGATAGCTTGGCGCTCTTCATCAGTTGGGGTATATGGTTTACGACTCTCTTTGTTGAGTCGGCGAACGAGTCGCTGGCCGATAACGGCGCGAACTGTACTGGCAATCAGGAATGGCTCTATGTCCATATCGAGCAGACGCGGGAGGCACGTCGCGGCGTTGTTGGTGTGTAGCGTACTAAATACCAAGTGACCAGTCAGAGCGGCTTGGACGCCCAGGTTCGCGGTTTCACCATCTCGGATCTCTCCAACCATGATAATATTCGGATCTTGACGCAAGAGTGCGCGCAGACCGGATGCAAAGGTCATGCCCGCTTTGGCGTTGGTCTGAGTTTGGTTAACGCCGGGAATTTTGTATTCGACAGGGTCTTCGATTGTTGAAATGTTCACATCAGGGCTATTAAGCATTGTCAGAACACTAAACAGGCTGGTTGATTTTCCTGAGCCAGTTGGACCAGTGACGAGGATCATGCCGTGCGGCTCGGTGATGGCTTCATTGATGACCGCCAATGAATACCCCCAGTAACCAAGCCCGTCCAGGGTGATGGCTTGATTTGATTCGTCCAGAATACGCATGACCACTTTTTCACCATCGGCAATCGGTAACGTACTGACACGGAGCGCGTACTGCTTGCTGGCGACTTTGATCTTGAAGCGTCCATCTTGTGGAACGCGGCGTTCGTCAATTTTCAGATTTGACAAGATCTTGATACGACTAACGAGCGCTGCGTGGACGTTTCGAGGCAGTCGGTTCACTTCTGTCAAAACGCCATCGATACGATAGCGGATCTGCACGAATTCTTCGCGTGGTTCGATGTGAATATCGCTTGCCCGACTTCGAATGGCATATTCTAGTAGCAAGTTGATTGTTTGTGCGATTGGTGAATCTTCGCTGACGTCGTCGTCGCTAACGTTAGGATTAGCCGTGTTGTCTTCACGCTGGATGTCGATGACGTCATTTAGCTCTTTGTCGACATCACCGCGGTAGTTTTCCAGAGCCGCCTGGATGTTACTACTAGGGGTAATGTATATACGGACGTTTTCGCCAATTTGCTTTTCAATGAAGTCCACCGCTTGGACGTCATCGGGATCGTCCATCGCCAGATGTTGCATGCCGTCACTATCGATTCGGAACAAAATAGCATTGTACTGACGAGCAATATGTTCGGGTATCTTTGACAGTGTTTCTTCTGGAATGTCTTTCGGGTCTAATTCGACATAAGGAATATCGGCATATTCAGCAAACAGCTTTGTGAGAGTTTTCTCGTCGAGCACTCCATTTTGAACAACTAGGTCCTGTAAAGGGCGGCGAGATTTAGCGCTCTCATCTTTGAGTGTAGAGATTTGCTCGGCAGTTACTCTTTCATTCTGGGAAAGGAGTTTTTCGATCGTTCCGTCTGATATACGCATAATACTTACGTTTATTGTAAATCAATGTTTTGTTTTTCGCTACATGACTTTTTGTGTTCATAAATATTTGAGGTCGCAGTAGAGTGAATGGTATACTAACTAGTAGATGATAGCAATCGAAAGCGACCAAAAAATGAAAGAATTCGGCGAAAAAATCGGACGAACTTTTCGAGGTGGCGAATGTATTGAATTGGTGGGCGATGTTGGTGCCGGTAAAACCACATTAACCAAGGGAATTGCCAAAGGTCTTTCGATTGACGAACCTATTCAAAGCCCTACCTTTACGGTCAATCGAATGTACGAAGCTCGCGATGGTTTGACGCTGGCGCACTATGATTTTTATCGATTACACGATGCTGGCATTATGGCGAATGAACTGGACGAGGTCGCGAACGATCCAAATACGGTTACAGTGATTGAATGGAGCGGTGTCGTACAGGACGTGCTGCCTGCTGACCGGTTGACGTTTACTATCACGCCAACAGATGAAGCCTCACGAAACGTAGAACTAATTGCCGGTGGAAACCGTAGCAGGATAATAAAGGAGCAATTGGTATGATTTTACTGCTTGATACGTCGACATCGCTGTGTCGCGTGACGTTATTGTCTGGCGACCAACGGACAACGCATGAATGGCAAGCTGACCGCGAGCTCGCTCGAGGTTTGCTGAAATATATCACTTCACTTTTAAATGAACAGGATTTGCACTGGTCAGACGTATCGGGAATTGGCGCGTTCAAAGGCCCCGGTAGTTTTACTGGACTGCGTATCGGATTAACAGTTGTCAATACGCTGGCGGATAGTCTAAAAATCCCAATCGTTGGTGCTATTGGGCAGACGTGGTCGGACGACGCGATTCGTCGATTAGATCAAGGTGCTAACGATAAAATCGTTCTACCTGAATACGGCGCAGCGGCACGTATTACGCAACCGCGTAAATAGACTTGCGGTGATGCTGAAAAAGGCGCTACAATAGAATTAGCTTTTTATAATGAAAGCTCTGATACACTTTTTTGACTGATAATATGGCGCCCGCCTTTCGATTGTACTGACACATTACAATGCTGCCGAAATTTCAAGAGGTACGTTCGGGCGAAGAAAGGAAATGATAATGATAGAAGGTTTTATTGCCGCTTTTGTAGGGGTTGCTTTTGGTATTGGCGGTACGGTCGCTTATGGAAAGCGAACCGCAACGAGTGGGCGTAACAAAGCCGAGCAAGAAATTGCAAAAGCAAAGACAAAAGCGAGCGACATAGTTCTGAGTGCAAAGGATGAAGCGGTAAAGCTGGACAGTGAACGACGGCAGGAATGGAAAAAGACCGAGGAGCGGTTGGCGGATCGCGAAACCAGCCTCGATAAAAAATTCGATGACATCGACAGGCGCGCAGAAAAACTGCGCAAACAAGAATCAGAAGTCGAAGAACTAAAAGATGAAATACGCCAGATTCGCACTCGTCAGCAGGAAAAGCTAGAGAAAATTGCGAAACTTAGCAAGTCTGACGCAGCAGATAAATTGATGCAGATGACCGAGCGTGACATCAAAGAAGATCTCGTAGGCCTGATTGGAAAATTACAGAAAGACGCCGTCGATGATGCGGAAGAGCGTGCGCAGACGATTCTGGTGAGCGCAATGGAGCGCATGTCTTCAGAAGTCACTGCCGAACGAACCGTCACTGCCATTAAGCTAACCGACGATGAAATGAAAGGCCGAATCATCGGCAAAGAAGGTCGCAATATTCAGTCTATTCAACGTGCGACAGGTGTTGACGTGCTGGTCGATGATACGCCGGGTATGATCGTGTTATCTAGCTTTGATCCGATTCGCCGTCAGGTCGCTCGCTTGACGCTAGAAATGTTAATGAAAGACGGACGAATTCATCCTGGTCGCGTCGAAGAAGTCGTTACAAAAGCTCAAAAGCAGATCGACAAAGATATTACCCGAGCAGGTGAAGATGCTGTCCGTGAAGTTGGCGTTGTGGGTATTCCAAAAGAAATGGTTCGATTGCTAGGCGAACTCAGATACCGTACTAGCTATGGCCAGAATGTTTTGATGCACAGCACCGAAATGGCGCATATGGCAGGGTTGATCGCTGAAGAAATTGGTGCGAATGTACGCGTCACAAAAATCGCCACACTACTCCATGACGTCGGCAAGGCGGTGACGCATAAAATTGAAGGCAAGCATCATCATATTGGCGCAGAACTTGCTCGTAAATATGGGATGAGTGAAGACATTGCCCATGCAATCGAAGCGCACCACGACGACATCGAAGCGACAACGCCAGAAGCGCTCGTCGTTCGCGTATGTGACGCGTTATCAGCAGCGCGCCCTGGTGCGCGTAACATCAGCGCCGAAAACTTCGTCGAACGAATGCGTGACCTAGAAAACGTTGCTATGAGTTTTGACGGTATCGACAAAGCTTATGCAATCAGCGCTGGCCGTGAGATTCGTGTTATTGTCAGTCCAAAACACGTTGATGATCTGTCATCGATTAAATTAGCGCGCGATATCGCCACAAAAATCGAAAGCACCATGCAATATCCAGGAACAATAAAAGTTAATGTCATTCGCGAAACACGCGCGATTGAGTTTGCGAAGTAAATAGTCATGTCAAAGTACACAGTCAAGCAAGACCGTGATTGGTATAATGCACTGCCGACAAAACGTGGTAGCGCTGCGCTGGTTATGCGCGACAGTAATATGGTACTGATGGTCAAAGACAACTATAAAGATTTCTGGACATTCCCCGGTGGCGTCATTGATGCCGGCGAATCACCATTTGTTGCTGCCCTGCGGGAAACGCACGAAGAAGTTGGGGTAGTTGTCAAATCCACAGACGCAAAATTCCTCAGCGTGTCGTATGTTCCCGAAAAGAACGGGTTCAAAGATCGACTGCACTTCTTTTTTATTACTGACACGCATCCTGCAGCATCAACAATTATTACGCCTGAAGCTGGCATCGAAGATCATGCATGGGTACCAATTAGTAGTATCGGAGAGCGTTCTGGGTTTCGTCCAGGATACGTCAAGTTACAATCAATGCTGGAATCAGGTAACATAGATCATTATTTTGAAGCTGCTACTGTCAAATAGTGGAATGATATAATAGATATATGGCAGATATTTCTAAAGGTGATGTACAGCAAGCGGTTCAAGACGGACTTCGCGATATTCGCAATGATGTTTCGCGCATAAAGGATGCCGTTGGCCGTGTTGATCAACGTACCGACGATCTTGATCGTTCGCAGGAAGAAATCAAACAACTGACACGTGCAATGGACGACGTTCATCATGACGCTGATAAAATCGACAAAGTACTGGTGGAGATCAACACGCTTCGCGATCAGCTGCAATCGACCAATACCTATTTGAAACAGGTCGCAGGATATTTAGCGGCATTCGACCAAGTGCAGCGCGCAAAAATCGAAGACGACGACGGGTACAAAAAGTACTAATTAATCGTGGCTATATCGAACCGCGTCATTCTTGCCGAATTGGAATCGTTCATCAACGAAACTGAATTCTTCACACTTTATCCGACGCGCGATTCACTCCGTCGTTATTTGCGTGATGCTGTGTCGGATGGTGACAAAATCCGAGCAATTTTGCGCGACGAATACGTCCAGCGCGAATTATTTCCTGATTGGGAAAAAGTAAAAGACTTACCGATCGACCCAGTAGAACATTAATATTCGATTCGACTAGCGTTGTCGTCGCACCGGTGTCTATTTGCGGATCATGATATTTTTGTGCGATTGTCACGTGTGCGGTATATGGTCGGTCGTAATGTGTAGACTGACTAGTGAGTGGCAACAGCTGAACGAGCATACTCTGCAGCGCGTTCAAATCCGAAGATTGAGCATGTAGGTAGCATACTTCTCGTTCAAAAAAGCCTATGCTGTCGAGCGTGATAGCGAATGGTTTTATCTGTTTTGATAATGATTGTATACCTTGCCTCAGGGTTTCAATTGGCATATCTCGCAAACTGGGTGGATGTAGCAAAGTGATATGTGGAACGAGTGGTTTGAGCGTAGACGTATCGTTGTCATGGATAGTACTTTTTAGCGTGTTTATCAGACTGTTCAATTCCGTTGGCAACGAAATTCCGATGAAATAAGCGGGACGAGCGGCAGCATTTGTCATACCTTTAGTATATAGTTTCACGATCCGTAGGGCTAATATTACAGGTTGAATCGGTATGCTATACTAATTTTAGTTATGCTTAAAAATAAAAATACATCTGCTGGATTCACGATCGTCGAACTGTTGATCGTGATTGTTGTCATAGGTATTTTGGCTGCAATCACGATTGTTGCATTTAATGGAATCCAGAATCGTGGGTATAATTCTTCGATTCAGAGCGACCTTCGGTCACTTGCGACGTACGTTGAGCGTCAAAAAGTCCTAAATGGAGATGTTTATCCGTCAACTTTGGCAGTTTCGGACGTGAAGGTTAGTCGGAATGCGTATAG
>SEAL01000088.1 GCA_004145215.1 Chloroflexota bacterium
CGTGCGTATTCGATCGCAAAGTGGTTTTCGTCACCTCTTTTGTTGACCAGCGCCTGAGGGTTCAGGTGCATAAAATCGGATAATAGATAAAACGCATTTGGTAGAAAAAGTAGCCATGCCCCACCACTAGCGAGCAGTAAAATTTTTTGAGGTAGTCCTGATGAGCGCTGCCGTATCCAAGGAATTGTCGCGTAGATTGCCAGAGGAATCATCGCCAAAAAGAGATTCCAGGCCAAGAACGCATACACAGTTATTGTGCCTGCAAAAAGGCAGCGCACCAGCCAGAGCGCCAAAATAACTCCCAAAAAATAGAATAACGGTTTGTATCGCATCATTTCATTATCTCATATCAAACCGCATCTACAGAATCATTGAAATAATGCTAGCGGTTAAATGCCATGTGTGGTATAATTCGTTCAATTCGATATCCGAGCGATATTGCCCTGCCTATTGAATAGCACGTTCCTGATGTGCTGATAATGTGGGCACATTCTTTTGTACATTTCCTAACTGTATCAATTTCAGGAGGATGCGTTTGATGCGTCGATCAAGTGAGTGGTCTATAGAACGGCCAGTGCGTGAAATTTTTGGAACAAAACAAATGATGGCGATTGTCGCCTTTGGGGCTGTTGGTGCTGCGGTAATGAACCCTGCAGCAGCGCAGGCTGATAGTCTGGAGCAATTGTATGCACCGAATGGTACTACGGTCGTCGCCGGAGGAACAAACGACCGATATGCGCAATCGATGCCATTGCTCGGTGGCGATATGGCAAGCGCATACGCAAATAGTCAGACGATTATATATGATGCGCAGGCTGGCCCAATGGTCGGAACCGTTCCTTATGATGTGTCTGTTGGCGGAGTGGAACGTGATGTAAGTACAGTCTTGTCATCCGGTGGCGAACATACTGCGATTGGATTTTCACAAGGTTCAGATGGCGTGGTTCGCGGTGCGGTGGATGCGCGTCGTCAAGGATTACTGGATGAAGATAAAACGAAATTGATTTTAATTGGCAACCCATCAAATCCAGGTGCGCCGGGTAGTAATGTTCGCGGTATCGCGTATTCGCTACCATCGTTGCCTGGTTTCGAGTCGGTTAAGCCGCATGCCGACCTGGGTGCGACGCAGCAGACCGAAATTTGTTTGCAGTATGATCCAACTTGCCGTTTTGATGGCAATGATCCCGTCAATATGGCGCTCGGATATATTGCTCACACTGGACAAGGGCCATTTACTAATTATAATACCGTCGATCCAGCATCTGCGATTGTCCAGCACGATGGTGCTGTGACGCACGTTACCTATATGACGCCGACACCGGTTCAAGAACTGCAGACATCTATGACACCAGAAGTCCCGGTTGTAACGGCCGCGGCGCCCTATGAAGTAAACGCAAATGTTTATGAAGAGCCGAAAGCCGTCGTTCCGCTGGTTGACTCGATTGCCGTCCATGACACTATTGCTGCTGCTATCGAAACTGCACCACAACTAGCACCGCAAATCACACAAGTTGGCAATCAGGTAGACCGGCGGCTTCGATCCTGACTGCTAATTTGTTGACGTCGTGGCTGGTATCGAGTGTAATAGTGACCTCTGATAATCCTAGTGTTGGGGTACGCTTTGCGGCCCCTTTACTTATCCATGTGTTCAATCCAATATGATGGTGATAGCCACCGACAGAAATAAACAGCGCCCCAGGAACTCGTGCTGTTACGTCAAACCCCAGCATTTTAACGTAGAATTCCTCGGCTGATTGTATATCACCAATCTTCAGGTGGACATGGCCGAGTTTGCGTTGGGCGCCTGACTTTTCGCTAGCGTGCGTATTGATATAATGAACCGGATCAATGTACAGGGTATCCATCTTTATTTGGCCATCTTGCCATTGCCAGGATGTTTGTGGCCGATCGTAATATAGTTCTAGGCCATTACCTTCGGGGTCGTTGAAATAGAATGCCTCACTAACTAAATGGTCACCAGTGCCGGTAAATGTTTGCGGAACTAACTTGCGATTGATGAGCGTTGGCATACCGGCTATCGTCGCTACAACGAAAGGCAAAACAAATGTCACAAATGAATACACCCACCAGGCCAACACAAGGCCGAAATATTATCGATAGTATCGCGATCGGTGTCGGCTTTACTGCCCTATCCTATCTAGTCGGCATAGGATTTGGCTGGCTAACGCTGGATACTTTGAATCTATTAGAAGTTTTCGCAGTACTTACTTCCTACTCTTGTACCTATCTATGTGTCAAAGAGCGCCGCATCAACTATCCAATTGGCGCAGTGTCATCTGCGGCCTACGCACTACTCTTCGTCCAGAGCGGACTGCTGTCGAGCGCGATTTTAAATGCTTACCTAGTACCAACCCTGATCTATGGATGGATTCGCTGGCGCCGAGATACGGCCACTCGCCCTGTAACACATGTTAGTTTGCGAATGATTCCGGTGTATATTCTGATTACTGCCCTCGGCTATGCTGGCGCCGCATTCATTAGTCAGTCATTCGGGGGCGCACTGGCGTGGACCGACGCGATCATATTGATAGGAACGATCTTTGCGCAGTTTTTGCTGGATAACAAAAAACTTGAAACTTGGATGATCTGGGCGAT
>SEAL01000029.1 GCA_004145215.1 Chloroflexota bacterium
TCATCATTCTGACGATACCAGTCGATGGTTGCCTGCAAGCCTTCGCGCAGGTTAGTGTATTTCGGCGTCCAACCTAATTCCTCGCGTAGTTTTGTCGCATCGATCGCATAACGCATGTCGTGTCCTGGCCGATCGTTAACGTGTTCGTATGCGTCTTTTTCCTTACCCATTAATTCTAGGATGGTCTCCAAGACGTATTTGTTGTCTTCTTCGCCATCAGCGCCGATCAGATATACTTCACCACTGCGGCCTTTATCAATAATGGTATGGACAGCACTGTTATGGTCGTCGACATGAATCCAGTCGCGAACGTTTTCGCCAGCGCCATATAGTTTTGGAGAAATATCACTGAGGATATTAGTGATTTGACGAGGAATGAATTTTTCGATGTGTTGATACGAACCGTAATTATTAGAACAGTTACTAATTGTAGCGTGAATACCGAATGAACGGACCCAAGCTTTGACGAGTAGATCAGAACCTGCTTTCGTGGAAGAGTAAGGGCTACTAGCATTGTACGGTGTTTCAGGCGTGAACTTTGCAGGGTCGTCTAGCTCTAGGTCGCCGTAGACTTCATCGGTAGAAATATGATGGAGTCGTTTACCGTGTTTACGAATTGCCTCTAAGATCGTTGCGGTACCGATCAGGTTAGTTTGCAGAAATGGCCATGGGTCTCGCAGGCTGTTGTCGTTGTGTGATTCGGCGGCGAAGTGAACGACGATATCAGTTTCACTTGTAAGCGGATTTTTTAATCCACTGCACGGTGGCCATTTAGATATGATCGAAGCTGCTGCATTGTTAGGTGAAAAGTTGATCGTTGTTGTGAATAACGATACCCAGCAGATCTTGAAAAAAGGTAAAGTAATCTTGAACGAGCAAAACAGGGAGCGCTTGATCGGCGCACTTCGGGTCGTTGACGAAGTTGTTGTTGCAGTGGATGAGGATCTGACGGTCGTGCGCACTCTTGCGATGATCGCGAATCAAAATGAAGGTAACGAGCTGGTATTCGCCAATGGTGGCGACAGGGCGTCGGTTAAAGAAGTGCCAGAAACCCAAGTATGCCAAAATTATAATATAGAAATGGTGTTTGGTGTCGGTGGTACAAACAAGGCCGATTCATCAACTCGAATTAATCAAGCGTTAGGACATAAAAAATAGTATGTGTGGAATTGTCGGCTATATTGGTGGACGCGGTGCACAGGAAATTTTAACAGGCGGCCTGCGACGACTGGAATATCGCGGCTATGACAGTGCTGGTATTGTCACACTAGGCGGAGGTCAATCGTCACTGTTACGCGCAAAGGGTAAAGTCGCAGAACTGGCCGAAAAGGTCAGTAAAAACACGCGCAACGATACTGTTGGCATTGGCCATACACGCTGGGCGACGCATGGTATCCCAGCAGAAAATAATGCGCATCCGCATCAAGCAGGCGATGTCTATCTGGTGCATAACGGTATTATTGAAAACTATAAAGAACTAAAAACTGAACTGCACGACCATACGTTTGTTAGCGAAACAGACAGCGAAGTCCTAGCGGCATTAATAAATTCTTTTTACATCAACGATACAACACTCGAAAAAGCGGTTATCCAGGCGCTGCAACTGGTCGAAGGAACATACGTACGACGAATGCTATTTATCTGAACGACGGAGAGTTGGCGGTTTGTACCGCCGGGGCAGTTGATCTGAAAGATTTGGATGCTCAGCCACTAACGGCAAAAGTAGAACAGGTCGAAGCGGATATGTCGGCGATCCAAAAGCAGGGCTATGACCACTTTTTACTAAAAGAAATTATGGAACAGCCGACAACGCTGCGATCAACGCTAAACGGTCGTGTCATTCCAGCGGAAAACCGTGCGCAGCTGGGCGGGTTGAACTTAACAGCGGACGAGCTTCGTGACATCGAACACGTCGTTATTATCGGCTGTGGCACGTCATATTATGCAGGGATGTTGGCGTCATATTATCTGGAACAATTAGTTGACGGACTGACTGTCGACGTCGAGATTGCATCAGAGCTGCGTTACCGATCATTCAATTTGCCAAAAAATAGCGTTGCGCTGGTGCTATCACAGTCTGGTGAGACGGCCGATACGCTGGCGTGCCTCCGTGAAGTACGGCGACGCGGCGTCAAGACACTCGGTGTGATTAATGCCGTAGGGTCGACAATTGCTCGTGAAGTAGACGGTGGCGTCTATGTACATGCCGGGCCGGAAATATCGGTTGCAAGTACCAAAGCATTTACTTCACAAGTTGCCGCGCTGACCATATTCGGCGTGCAACTGGCGCAGGCAAAAGGTACGAGCGCTCAATTACTGAATCAGTACATCGAGGAACTCGCTGCGCTGCCTGACGAAATTGAGCATGTGCTAAAAAATCAAAAAGATTCGATTCAGCAGGTTGCTGAAAAATATGCCACGTACGAGCACGCGCTATTTCTTGGCCGTGACACACTCTATCCTGTCGCAATGGAAGGCGCATTAAAGCTAAAAGAAATTAGCTATATTCAGGCCGAAGGCTATGCGGGTGGTGAGCTAAAGCACGGCCCGCTGGCGCTGGTTGACGATAGGTTCTTTGAAGTGATGCTGCTGCAGAACGATTGGCTGTTTGAAAAGAGCGTCAGTAACCTCGCGGAGATTAATGCACGCGGTGGGCACGTTGTCGCTATTACTAATAGTCACAAGCAAATCGATGCCGAAGCGGTGATCCGGATTGACACTAAGTTGGAGCGATTGAGTCCAATTGTCCTAAATGTGGTACAGCAATTGTTTGCGTATTACATAGCAGCCGCACGCGGCAACGACGTAGATCAGCCGCGAAATTTGGCAAAGAGCGTAACTGTCGAGTAGTCAACGCTTGAATAGTTGAAAGACTTTCAAGATATTGACACTCATGATAAACTGCTTAAAGCATTTCTATCGCAATCCAGTGATGGACATACCGAAATCCTTCGGATGCTAAAACACAACACCTCGGAAGGGTGAGTTCTTTGAAACAAAGACTCATGACGATACTGCTTGCAGTGCTCGTCGCGATTCTCGGATCTTTTGGCCTGGCCGCGCCTGCCTCTGCGATGACCTACCTCTGCCAAAGCCCAAACTTTGGCTTTAGTTGTGTCTCGTTCTCGGGTTATTCTGGTCAATCTACATGGGGCTACCCAGTAGACAATCGGGGTCACAACTGCACGAATTATGCTGCTTTCAGGCTTGCTCAGAATGGGGCATCGAACCCGGGCAACCTTGGCAATGCCGCTGACTGGGACAACAATGCATCCGCAAAGGGCTTCGCGGTTAACGGAACTCCGGCAGTGGGTGCAATCGCTCAGTGGAACTCCAATGTGTACCCAGCCGGCCCGTCAGGTCACGTTGCCTATGTGGAAACGGTTACCAGTAGCTACATTGAAATTACTGAAGACAACTGGGGTGGTACGACAAACAAGGTTCGCTACATACAGGGGCAATCTGGCTGGCCAAGTAATTTTATCCATATTAAAGATGTGGATGGATCGTCGAGCCTACCAGGAAGAATTGCCGTCGTCGACAGCGGCTCAACCGCTGTGAAAGTAGGGCCACTGAACGCGACCTGGTCGGTCGTTGGCGGTGGCTCTCAAGTTAAGGTGTCACCGAACCGCGTAGCGTCGTACAACAATGGCGCACTATACGTCAAAGAAGGCGCTATGAACTCACCATGGGTTCAAGTTGCTAGTAATGTTGACTCCTTTGACATTACGGACAGCCGCGTAGGGATCATGGTTAATGGTCAGCTCTCTATTAAGCAAGGTGGCCTGAATGCTCAGTGGAGTCATGTTGGTGGCGGAGATTCGTTCAAAATGTCACCAAACCGTATCGCATTGTACACGGGTGGCCAACTCCAGATTAAGGAGGGGCCGCTGAATGCGATGTGGTCTACGGTAACGGGTAACGTCGACGCCTACGAGGTTACCGACAACCGGATTGGCATCTTGGTGGGCGGTCAGCTCTCGATCAAGAACGGTGCGCTGAACGCGACGTGGAGTGCTGTTGGAGGAGGTAGCTCGTTCAAAATGTCACCGAACCGTATTGCGCTCTACGATCATGGCGGTCAGCTCGTTATCAAAGAAGGTCCGCTGAATGCGATGTGGCATAGTGTTACCGGTAATATAGATTCATTCGATGTTACCGACAACCGGATTGGCATCTTGGTGGGCGGCCAGCTTTCAGTCAAAGAGGGTCCCCTCAATGTCCAGTGGATTCAAATCGGAGGAGGCCAAAGTTTCGACATGAGTTAAAGGCTTATCCAGCCGCAAAAGGATAATGTAGCCAATACCTTGTTCCGCAGCCAGCGGTTCAAGGTATTGGCTGTTTTACTAGTTAAACCAGAAAGTTTTTTAAAAATTATTTTGCTACGTGAGGGATGCGGAGTGTGCAGTTATTGCACTGTAGGATCAGGTAGCTGCAACGTACACTCTGGTCCAGTTGATTGCCCTGCGCTAAACGTTCGTACTGCACCGGGTAGTCCGCAGTCAGTAGCAACGCCTTCTAGTTGGTAGCGGAACGTATAATTGTTGACATAAAGTATTCCGGATCGTGATTCATCGGTTGTATTACGGTAGACACGTTTGGTACTAGGGTTTGGAAGTGAAGAAGTGTATTTTTTAATTTCGGTTTCTGCCACTGCGCTCGGTGTGTATGCACGGGCGTCCCAACATAGGTTAGACGGGTAACCTGACCCTAGGCAGTAATTGCTACCGCCGTTCGGATATGTCTGATAGTCTAGCGCGTATGCTCGGAATAATTTTGAATATTCTTTGACGGCAGATATGGTTTGATTATTGCGTGCACGTTCTTGAATGCCGTTAAAGGCGGTGATGGTTATGGCGGCCAAAATACCGATAACAACAATGACAATCAATAGCTCGACGATCGTAAACCCACCATTTTTTATACGCATAGTACTTGTCAGTGTAAAGCATGGCTGTAATAAGGTCAAAACCGCCTATTAAATTGAGGATACTTAACGTATACTTAAGCGTATTAAATGACAACGAATAAAAGTTTTATATTTTCGACGAAACATCGACTCAATCCAGGATTCACGATAGTAGAGTTACTGATTGTGATCGTCGTTATTGGGGTTCTAGCGGCGATTACCGTTGTTGCATTCAATGGTATTCAGCAGCGGGCGAACAATACGAAAACAATTGCTGTGACAAAGCAAATTATAACGTTATTTTCTTCGTATACGACGCTATTTGGTGCCAACCCGGCCAATGCTGCAGGAGTTCCTTCACTCACATCGGGTGGATTTTGCCTGACAACTGACAATAAGTGCTCGAATTTTGAGGGTGTGACAGTCACATCGGATAATACGGCGCTCATGAACGAGCTGAAAAAAGCAGGAAGTGTTCCTCGAGAAGGCGCTCCGATGACTGACGGGAATTATTTTGGTATATATCAGCCCGGAGGTGACGCTGGTAATTGGGGAAGTATTCTCAATGACTATTTATTGGCAGCGCATAAAACAGACGGTTCAATCAAAGACAATAGCATCAGTAGTGCAGCTATTGCGGATGGTTCGATTACAGAAACACTGCTAGCGTCAGCCGTACGAACCAAACTAAATGCATCTGGCGGCACAATTGCTGATGGAAGTGTGACGCTGTCAAAGTTGAGTGCATCGGTTCAAACTTCAATCGCAAAAGCCGATTCTGCGTTGCAGTCAATCCCGGCAGGCTCTGTCGCTGAGTCACAACTGACAACCGCTGTGCAAACGAAATTGAATGCGGCTTCTGGTGCTATTGCCGACGGCAGCGTTACGACGACGAAAATTGCCGATAGCAACGTGACACTGGCAAAAGTCTCGACTGGCATTCAGGGATCTTTAGCAAAAGCAGATTCCGCTGCGCAGCCTGCGGCACTTGATTTAAAGGCTAATATCGCCAGCCCGACTTTTACCGGCACTGTAACAACGCCAGCTATTCGCGTGAGTGGAGGCAGCCCCGGTTCTGGTCGTGTTCTGACATCTGATGCAAGCGGCATTGCAACCTGGCAAGCATTACCAGCTGGTAATGTAGGAGGCGTTGCAAAGGGTGAACTGATGGTCAATGCCAAAGACTACGGCGCAACCGGAGACGGCTCAACAGACGATACGACCGCTATGGCCAATGCATACTCTGCCGCACGTGCTGCGGGCAAACCGCTCTATATACCTGCAGGATTCTATAAAATGACCAGCTTTCCAGCGCTTCAGGATGACAGCGTCATTATCGGCGACGGCGGTCGATTAACACAATTACTGTACGAAGGTACGGGATATCTAGCGACGTTCGTTAATAAACAAAACATTGAATTCAAAAATATTGGCTTTTGGGCATTAGGCGCAAACTCTAAACTTGTTGGTGGGAAGGTGGCAACAAATCGCTCGTAGTTGGGCTTGCCGGTGTTGGTGGACCATCAAAGCTCTACATAGCAGGCTGTAAAATGGCTGCACGTGAAGTAGGGTTAGAATTAAACCATTGTCGACAGCCGTACATTGCAAACACCGAGTTTGACATTGATCAACAGTCGGTAGGTAATTATAAAGAGTTAACGATAAACCCTACTTATTGCGGAGAAGGTACGGCACTCGAACTGATCACGACGTTAGATAGCCGCTCAACAACTGGGTATGATTTCGCAGATGCTGATTTTCCAGATAGTTGGTTTGTAAAAACTCGTACTCACGTATATATGCCGAATGTCGTCGTAAAAGGGACACTGACGAATTCGAGCGGTACGGTACTATAGGGAACGATCAAGTAGCATTCAGATGATGCTATCTGTCATCATCCCCGCGTTCAATGATGAACAGCTAATTACCGCGTTGTTCCAATAATAAGGTTATGCTAGTATACAAACACATATATTAAAGTGAGTTAAAGAGTAAGTGTTAGTTATATATGTGCCAGCTCGGTATAGGGAAGACTGTCAATTGTAAAAACAACGCTTCTGCTGGTTTTTCGCTGGTAGAAATAGTCGTGACATTAGTTGTCACTTCGCTATTTATTGGACTCTTTTCGCAGATGTATCTCGCTATGGAGCGGCAACGCGTTACAGTCGCAGGACGTGCAGTCGCCAGCGATATAGCGTTTACGAATCTTCGTAAATTTGCTATTCGCACACCTCTTATGAACGACAAAGCTCTATGTGATCCGGCAACGATGGACATCACGAGTGCAAACGCTCAGGACAAAGCCGGGTTAACACTCGGTGACGAGACAAACGGAACGGTGACGTCTATATTTGGTTTTATGTCGGAAACTGGAGAGGCTGTTGCAAGATTAGAAAAACCGGTCAAGCAAACAGTTTTGGCCTATGCGACGCAGGGATGTGATGACGATAATTTTATTGATTACCCCTTGATGATTGTTTCTAAAGTGCAGTATGGAAAGAACGACGAAGTAGTGTCACATGCCAGCTATGTCAAATAACCACGCAACATCGCGAGGCGTAACGACCATTGAACTGATCGTTTTTATGGTCGTTACGGCAATCCTCACCGGGTTGGTATTTACTGCACTCGGGGATTATTATCAGGCGACGGTCAGTTCTGCGGCACGAACGATGAATACGGCTAGTAATCGCACCTCGCTGCGAACTGTTCAGGATGACATGACAAATGTCGTAGGATTTTTGAGTAGCTCGCCGCTAACAGCACAAGCGCCGTTAGGAATTAACAATAGTGCAACGGCATGGCAATACGGCGGAAGCAGCGCAGCGCAACGTGTACTGATTGCACAATCAAATGCAACCGACAAGCCACCAGATGATATCGATCGGATGGTCGTTTTCAAACCCAATGCAGGTAACTGCAATATTTCGTCTGCTATTCCTATTCAAGTACACAGTATTTATTATGTTGCGCCGGATGCACAAGTTGCCAGTCAATCGAACTTGTATCGCAGGACGATTGTCGAATCTGCAACGACGTGCCCACATCCAGTGACGGGCGCTGTATCGGTACCGTATCAAAAAACAACATGTCGAACAGCGTCACTCGCACCAGTATGCCAAGGGAACGACGCATTGATTTTGACGAATGTTAAATCTTTCAGTGTTGACTACTTTGTCAATGCCAGCGACCAAACGCCAATTCCGGATATTTATCTAACTATCACCAACCCATTGACGCAAGCGGCGGTCAATAGTGCTGCTGCGATTCGACTGAATTTGACTACCGAAAATAAGGTTGAGGGAAAAAACGAGACGGTGACATCAACAATGCGAGTTGCTAGGAAGAACTGATGACGAAAAGAATACAGACACTCAAGCGTGCATTATTGAAACATCGCTCTAAGGGGTTCCTGCTCCCGACGGTCATTATGTTGGGGTTTGCCATTGGTGTTGTGGGTGTTGTGGGTCTTCAATCCGTCACATCAACGAGTACGATGCTTAATGACCAGTACTACGAAACACTCGCTAACGATGCTGCACAGGCGGGTATCGCGAGCGCTGCCAGCTGCGCGAAATTGGGTCACGCAGAAGCCTGGACGGCTGCAGTACCACTAAAGCCATCAACAGGATGTGACGGGCGGCAAAGCGGCGAAAAACGAGATTACGTAGCAAAACTTGATAATTGGGAGAGTACCTATTCAGTGAAAGCAATTGAGCGCGCCGGTCCGACAGCTGCAGTGTTCACGTCAGTGGGGACGGTTAATTTAAAGAATAGACTGGGTATTACGGTAAAAAGCTTTGAAAAATCAGCCAAGACGATTGCGCAGATTACTGCTGGTACGTCAGCTACTGGAAATATCAGTAAAAACGTTAATTCATTATCTGTTGGAGGTGCTAGTGTATGCGCAGCCGCAGAGGGTGATGCATATTGCTGGGGATTTAATGGTAATGGTCAGTTGGGTAATGGAACGAGGAGCAGCGCCGACACCAGCAAACCAATTGCGGTTTCAAAAAACCCTACGCAGCCAGTCGCAGCGGTTGCCGGCTACTGCGCGCGAACATATTCTGTTGGATTTATCACTGCTTGTATTCAGCAGATAAATGCAGTTGGCGCGCAAACGGGCAGTGATTTGACGGGAAAAACAGTTACAAAAGTTTCCGTAGGATCGACGTTCACATGTGCTATTGCAGACGACAGGGCCTACTGCTGGGGCGACAACAGTACTGGTCAACTGGGAGACGGTACGAATGAATCAAAGCTATTGCCGTCAAGGGTACTGGCCGATTCGAGTAGTCCTTTGTTCAATAAAAAGGTTATTGATATCCAAACGGGCGATGGCTTTACCTGTGCACTGACAGACGATTATGTTGTTGCATGTTGGGGCAGCAACACGTACGGACAACTGGGCACGAACGATCGAGTAGCCTCGAACAAGCCGATAAAAATTTATGATTCACCAGAAATACCTGCGTCAACACGCATCCCGAGCCCATGTGGCGGCACGACAACTGTTGGAATATTTACGTTCCCGCAACCAGCCTGTAGTCCGGTCCCGGTTCCGGCAATTCCCGCAAGCCCGCTGTATGGAAAAAAGATCAAGTCACTGGCTAGTGTAAGTGGAAGTGACCACATGTGCGGTACGGGTGAAGACGAAACGATCTATTGCTGGGGACGAAACGAAGGCGGACAGATTGGTGATAGGACGACCCACGCTACCGATAGAGACACCACTTCAAACCGAACAAAGAAGGACAATGACTGCGCCTCTGATAGTTATCCTAATGTCGACCGGAGTATTGATGCACTAGTGCCGACGGTAGTATACCAAGGAACGGGTAGTGCGATTAACGGTAGAAGCATCATTAGCGACACTCCTCGATTCAAAACGTGTATCAATGCTGAGTTCTACTGATGGAGCATTTTGTGCAGTTTCAAGTAACGACGTGTACTGTGATGGCCCGGTCTATGATAAATACCAAGGTCAACTGGGAGACCCCGCTATACCGGTGGGGTATCGTACTAGCCAAAATATTTTCACCGTTCATAGCGCACCGCACCTTGTCGATAATTCGAATTTCTTGCGCAACAAGACTATAAATGCGATTGATAGTGGCTATAAAAGTGTCACGCTCGATGAAATGTTTAGCGTTTTCGGATTCTTTGGGCCTAACTGGTCTGCTGCGATTGATTTAGCGACTGCGTCGCGGGCGTTTACGTGTGTTTTGGCGGATCAATCTGTTGCATGCTGGGGAATTAATAATGCAGGTCAATTAGGCACGGGCGATTATACGTCGAGAAACGTTCCAACGGCAGTTGCAGTCGATGGCCCGCTGGGACAAGCACCAAATACTGGCGGATCGTACAGTAATCCGATTAGTTTTTAATCATGCGTACCAAGCTATCTGTCGTCATCCCCGCGTTCAACGAAGAGCAATTGTTGCCACGTTGCTTAGACGCATTGATCAATCAGACGCGAATGGCTGATGAAATCATTATTGTCGACAACAATAGTACCGATAGAACGGTCGCGATCGCAGAGTCGTACGACGTTACGATCCTACACGAGCCACTGCAGGGTATTGGTTTTGCATCCCAGGCAGGTTACACGGCCGCAAGTGGCGATATCATCGTTCGATGCGACGCAGACACGATTGCGCCCGCTGATTGGCTAGAGCGCATCGAGGCGTTGTTTGCATCACGGACAGAGAGTGCCGTTGCCGTCACTGGTCCTGGTAAATTCTATGACATTAATCCACTACTGGGCAGTGCGATGCAAGTGACTTACATGTACGCTTACTTTATATTAGTCGGCAGTGCGTTGGCGCAATATCCGCTATTCGGGTCAAATTTTGCGATGAAGCGATCCGCTTGGCTGCAAATACATAATGACACGCATCTACATAGATCTGACATTCACGATGATATTGACCTAACGTATCATCTAATGAACATCGGGCAGATTGTCTATGACCGATCACTGCAAGTTGGCATATCTAGTCGCCCGCTGTTTCAGGCAAAAGGCATGCATACGCGAATGCTCCGCGGGATTACTTCGCTGGTTATCCATTGGCCGAGCGCTGCACCGTGGCGACTCTATCGACGTCATATCCGAAATCGCTTAAACTTGTAACAATTATTACACACGTACGGTAACTAACGTTACATAAAGCTTATTGCTTTCTGACTATAGTAGGTAGTATCACCACAGCATACCAAAAACATAAGCGAGGTATAGGGATATGAATACATATAGCGGAGTAGAATTGGACAACAAAATTAGCGAGTTTCGTGCACGTAAAGGCATTAATGGCCCTGAAGTACGACATGGATCTGACGTAAAGATCAAAGTGCGTAAAGAACGCCGATCAGTCGTGGAAATGTTATTCGATACGTTCGGGCGAGACCGATTCAACCGTCTGCTGATCGAATAGTACGCCTGTCTCGTTGTCTTGAACGATATCGAGTGTGCCGCCACGGCCATATCCAATTACGGGAGTTCCAGCGGCGAGCGCTTCAACTTGGACGATGCCAAAATCTTCTTCTGCTGGGAAGATATAACCTTTTGCACTATTCAGAGTACGTGTCACCTCGCTATCTGACGCGTCGCCGAATCGGTTGGTATAAAATTCTATTGTTGGACCTGCTAATTTCACCAACCGATCGTGTTCGCTACCGTTGCCGAACACTTTTAGTTTGACGCCGAGTTTTGTCGCCGCCTGAACAGCGAGATCGATTCGTTTATAGGGGACTTGACGGCCGACGGCAACGTAGTAATCGCTGCGTAGTCGCGCCGGATCAAATCGACTGACGTCAACGGGCGGATGAATAATTGTCGACGGTTTGTCGTAGTACTTTTTAATGCGCGTCTGAACTTCGGATGAGTTCGCGATAAAAACATCGACATTTTGAGCAGCCTGGTAATCTGCTTTTCGTAGTGGCGGCACTTGTTTTGCTTCGGCGCTGCTACTGCTCAGGATGATGTCGAATTCAGATAGGTCTAATTCCTGAAAAGCCCGAACGCGTAGCATTGGGAAAAATTTGTGAAGTTTGCGCAGTTTGCTAGGCATTTGCTGAAGCGTTGTCGTGCGGATGTCTGCGCCTTTTAATGCTGCGGCAAGTTCAGGTTTTGGTTGGTAAACTGACGTATAGATCGGTGCATCGGGAAATGCTTCGTGCATCGCCAAAATGACGCGTTCTGCACCGCCAAAATCTGTTAGCCAATCGGCGACGATTGCAATCTTTGGCGGGGCCATTATTTTGCCCCGCGTTTGCGTAGGACGACGCCGATAGTTTTAAATAGAATTTTGATATCCAGCCAGAACGACCAGTTTTGTGCGTAGAATAACTCCAATTCGATACGTTCTTCGAATGACAGGTTGCTGCGCCCGGATACTTGCCATAATCCGGTCACACCTGATTTGACGCTATGGAGTAGTGCGGTACGGCTGCGAGAAAACTTTGCTTCTTGTGGCAAGATTGGCCGTGGCCCAACCAGGCTCAGTTCACCGCGAAACACATTGAACAGCTGGGGTAATTCGTCGAGTGATGTCACGCGCAGGAAATTACCAAAGCGAGTAATTCGGGGATCATTTTTGACTTTTCGGTGTTGTTCATATTCTACAGCCAGATCTTCACGACCCATGGCGCGGAATTCATCGGCTGCGTCCTTTTTGCCATACTTGGCGTTCATGCTACGGAATTTAATCAAATTAACTGGTTTGCTGAACTGGCTGAGTCGTTTACTGACATAGAATATAGGCCCAGGATTAAAGATGAGCTGCAATATGATCAGTAATAGATACACTGGTGAAAGAACGACAATCAGCAGTGTCGATAAAATACCATCAAATACGGCTTTTGCGATTGCACCCCAGCCAACTAATGGCGTCTGGCTGACAGTGATCATCGGATACCCTAGGAATACGTCGACGGTGTTTTTTCCGGCGTAGAATTCTGGTTCTCCAGGGATGAAATTATAGCTGATGTGATTCGTCTGTGCAGCACCCAGGATGCGTTGATTGCGTTCGGCGCTATCATATAGGTCCGTCTGAATAATTGTCGATATATTTAAATCTTTGATAGATTTCAGGGCTGATTCAACAGAAGTGAAGTGTTCTATTGCTAGGCCTAATGGCACCGCTGACTGAGGTCCTGCGACAGCGACAATCTTGTAGCCGCTGCGTTTCGTATTAGACAAGCTCTCGGCGATGTCATGAGTCGAAGCGCTGGTGCCGATAACGAGCACTCGACTGACGCCGTACCCAAATCGAAATAACAGCCCGCGGATAAAGCGAAGCGCTTCACGTTCAAATAGCAGTAGAAAGAACGAATAAACTAGTGCATAGGCCGGCACTAATCGAGCAGGAAAGATATTTATGCCACTAGCATATTCCCATCCAATTACCATCAGGACGCCGATAAACACGCCGATACCTATTTTTGCCCATTCTATCAAGCGACGGTTGTATGTCCGAGCCTGATACAGGCCGAGTGACGCGAAGACGATTATCCATAATGGAACAATAGCCAGAAAGGCCAGAAAGAAATCGTATGCAGATACATTTTCTAATAGTGGGCGTGGGTCTAACTGGACGCGAGCGATGTAGGCAAGAGAGAATGCCCCGAGAAGCACAAGTGTATCGACAATAATGAGTATGAGACTATAAAACTTGGTGTTTTTGGTTGGCATAGATGGTGTTATTATAGCATTTTGCTGCAACTATGACAGAGGCACTAGCGTGGGTTATTTCTTTGGTTTTTTGGCGACGAACGCGCTAGCTAGCAGCTGCGGATCGAACGACGGTGGAATGGCATTGTATTTTGCAAAGTAATACAAACATACGTTTAGTACATTTGTTACGAGAATTTCGATGATAATCAACGTGACGAGGCTGAATACGAATAGTGCCAGTGCAATAAAGAAGCCAAATGGCCCAAAAACCGACATAGCCATGAATCCAACAATAAAGGTTAGCGGTATCATGACGAATAGGTAAATGATAAATACTAATCCGCCGATGCTGACTCGTCCAACGATAGTTTGCCCCCAGTTGTCTTTGAATAGCTTCATCGATTCTTTTATTGATGCGACACCGTTACTATCAGTATCGGCAATGACTGGCAAGGTAAACGTTGTGGCAAGCGACCAAGCAGCACCCAGAACTGCCGAAATCAGTCGACCGAGTAGCTTGAAGCGCTGTTCGATCATGCGCAAAATGTAGCCAACGATTGTTGATATTAGTGCATAGGTCGCAATTGCTGGCAGTTTTTTCCATGCAAGTGACAAGTTTTCGCTGATTGTCGATGGTTTGCCGCGGAAAATTGTGAGCACATGAGCGGACAACGCCGTTGCAAAGAAATAGGCAATCGTCGTGTTGATGAACATATACAAAATTCCAGTCACGATCCCTAGCAAGGTTGTCGTCGAGTCTTCGTCTACTCCCTCGGGTTTTGTTGTCAGTAGGTTAGCGCTGCCAGCATCGACAACGATGATAACAATAAATAGTGCAAACAGCAGTACCGATGCGATAACACTGAAAATCACATAACGATACAAGACAGGGTTATTGCTGATGATACGAAAACTTTGTTTGAATAACTGCCAACCGGTTTTTAATCTGTTTTGTTTCAGTGGCGGCGGAAGCTCGACTTTTTCTGCAGCAATGTTGGTAGTCGCATCTGGCGCAGAAGAAAGAGCGGCAGTGCCTAATGCTGAGGTTGTTGATGGGCTGCTCTGTGTATTCACCGTACTAGTAATAGGTGTTTCGCTACTGACTAGAGGTTCAGTTGACGGTTCGGACTCGATTGATGATAATTCTGGATCATCGGCAGTAATTGTTGTCGCATCTATTGGAGCGACATCAGGCTTTTCGTCAATAGGGCTCGTCGATGGAGCTAGCGGAGTGGGCTGAGTAAAGACTGGTGTCACTGTAGCTGATGTGGCTTGGAATGCCGCCGCGATTATCGCGTCATCCCAGCCTGCTTGTTGTAATTGAGTGGTAATATCTTGGTTTGAAATACCTGCACGTATCTGAGATAGGATGTATGTTTTTAGCTGTTCGTTTTGCATTATTAAAATTATTGTATCATTAAACATAAGGATAACAATTTAATTGACCGATGCATGAAGGCTTTATATAATCTGAATAAACAATGAAAAAATATATACAAGAAAACAAAAGAGTCGTAGTAGTGTTGGTTGCCGTTCCATTAATTGCATTAGGTGGTTTTTTATTCGGATTGACCTACAGAGGTAGCACGAAAGACATCGTTGCAGTTGCCGATCAATTCCAGCCGGACCCGTCATGGAAGCTGGAGAGCGAAACAATTAACCCGCCGCAGATTATATGTATTGATAGTGTTTGTCCGCAGGTTGTAAGGTCATGGCGTATAAATTATTTAACAGATCAAGATATTTTGCAAATCGCTAAAAGTTACGGTGGCGCTTTGAAGCGTGATCATGAATGTACTCCCTCGGCTATGGGCGGGCTTGTGGCGATATGCTCTTTTGAATCTACCGTGGACATGTACAATGTTCGGTTTAGTATTCTTCAAGATAAAGAAAGCCAGTCATCGACAATGATACTTCAATATGTAAATTGAGTATTTGCTTAAATTTATATTTATGTATAATAAACCTTAGAAAAAGATTAATTTTAGGGGTGTTATGGGTAAACTTATTTTCGTGGTTCTATTTTCAATAATAGGTGCTTTCTTATTATGCGACGATAGTGGCGCTTTAAGGGTGGACGGCTCATGTAGTGATGTAGAGTTGATATTTATACGTGGATCAGGGCAGTCTGTTGAGGGTGGGGAATCTCAAAGATATAGAGAACAAATTGGAGCAAGAGTTGGTACTGAGAGGGTGCACTTCTATGAGCTTGGTACTGAAGCCTACGGCGGTCACAAATACCCAGCAGTCGACATCGGCAATGTTTTTAATGGTAATCCTATCGGCGCCTGGGTGTCGGCGGGGCATTCGAACGATTATGGCAAGAGCGTTGATGCTGGTGTTGGTGAGCTGTACAACTACGTCACTCAGCGAAATGCAAAATGCCCGAATGCTCGTATTGTACTAGGCGGCTATTCACAGGGCGCACAAGTTATAGGGCAGACCCTTCCGAAATTCTCCGAAACTGTGCAGTCAAAGATTGACTTTGTCGCCCTATTCGGAGATCCAAAGCTCTACCTGCCCGAAGGTGAGGGTGCGTTCCCTGCGGCATGTCGTGGTTTGGATTATTCACTGTGGCGCCGCCATATTGGAACCTGCGGAACTGATAATGGCGCGCTCGGTGCCCGTAAAAGCCCTTATGTATCCCAGGCTATGGCATCAAAAACAGGATTATGGTGTAACGCTGCTGATTTCATTTGTGGTACATCAAAAATAGTCGGCGACCAAGCGGGTCATGGTAAATATAAAGATGTTGGCGGAGCAATTGATCAGGCCGCAAAAGAGATTGCCGTTAAGTTAAAGTCAACACTCCCGGGTGGCGGTGACATTGATGCGGAATCAAACATTGTGACAGGTCGATCAAATCCAGACGTTGTATTGGCAATTTCGAGCCATAGGAGTTTTGAACCGCGGGTCGCAGATGTAATCGCCTACATCCAAGCAAACGCCGAAAAAATCAAAGAGCAAAACGGTAGGATTGCACTGATAGCGAGTCGCGACGCATATAGTCATAATAGTAACCAAGCTATTGTAGTGTCGAACTTTACTGATAATCCTACGGATTTAATTGAATCCCTACGTAATTTTCAGTATAGCGGCGGCGGTATTATGCAGTGGTCTGGAGCGCACGTCGTCCGAACGGCATTGCGCTCGCTCGCACTTGGTGGTGTTGGCTATTATATGCTAGGATCGGCGCAGTTTTCGAATAGCCACACTGCATTTAGTAATGTATTAGCAGGCAAGGCTGTCGGCACGGACTATACCAATTATCCGGCTGACCTAACGAGGATGTTCGAGATTATATTTGGTCGGCCACAAATACAAGCCAAAAATAACGACTATTCCGTTCAATCTGGGCAGGAGATCGTCTTTGACGTATCCGACTCGATCGTTAAAAATGCACCTGCCGCTAGGAATGCATCTACTACTGAATATCATTGGGATTTTGACGGAGATAGGGTGGTCGACCAAGTGACGGACGTACCTATTGTGCGCCACACGTTCAATAAGCAATTTGATGGGTATACTATTGTCAAAGTTATCGGGTCGAATGGATCTGATGCAAATTTCGGTATACCAGTAAAAATTGATATAACACCTATCGACGTACAGCCTGAAGCGCCAACAGGCCTTGACGTACAGGTTATAGCAACGAAAGACAATGTCAGTACTCTGAAAGTTTCTTGGGGTGCGGTTGATTCATTGTCCAAGTCTGTTGCAGTTGGGGTGAACGGTACGTACCTGGGGACGCTCGATGCCGATAGGCTATCGGTCGAGATTCGAGATATCGACAGGAGCCGGGTGAATGAAGTGAGTGTCGCTGGTATATCGCAAGATGATGTTATCGGTCATGAAGCGACAAAAACAATCGAGATTGCACCCAAAGAACCCGTGTCTGGTGGCACAACGCCAAAACCGTCACTGCTGACACTCCTATTGAACGCAGTCCGTTTTATACTACGAGGCTGGGGCTTTGTTGTTAGCTGGTAATCCGTCATAAATTGATCATTCTTATGCTATTCTATGTAATATGAAAGTGTTTCGAAAAAATAAAAAACAACTTATTACATGGCGACACTGGGCTGTCGTTGCTATCCTAATGGCATTAATGGTAGTGCTGGCGGTATTTGTCTATGTTGCTGATCGTGGAAGCGCTCGTCCGGTCGCTCCCGTAGCGTCAGCTAATAGTAGTGATACTGAACCAGTCACCATTGGTGGTGAGATCGTTTGCCTGCCACACAAAGGAAACGGTCCATCGACGCAAGAATGCGCAATTGGACTGCGTGATAACGACGGTTACTTTTACGGACTAAAGAATAGCTCATTCTATGAAACGGGAACAAAAGTTAACGTTACTGGTGTTGTCCAGGATGTACCGGAAGCCAATACCTATGACATCGTAGGGATCATTGCGATTACTGATACATCCAAAGTTCAGTAACGTATACTGGTAGATACAATGAATTCACGTTTTATCGAAAGACTGCTTATTGTAGTGCTACTAATGATATTTGGCGGCATAGTACTGCATGCACCAATCAGTGTCGGATTTGGTGCAACTGATTCTGCTGTATGCAGTTATACACATCATCTGTTTGCTGTTTTGGAACGGGTTCGAAGCGAGCGTCGCAGGTATGTTTATTGATCTGCGTTATATTTTGTATTTCGCACTGGTCTATGCCACATTAAAATTATTCCCACAGTATCGACAGTATTTCATCCGTGTTGGATTCGCTGGGGCGGTGGTCGTGTTGCTGTTTGCTGTACTACAGGTATTCGTGTTGCCGCACGATATTTTGCGTCATATTGGTTATTCAGCCCAGACTATCACTCCGTATCTAACAGTTGATCTGAACTATGATTTCGTACGCATTAACAGTACTTTGCGTGGGCCAAATCCACTTGGGGCTTATGCAGGTATTGTCCTAGCGATCATTGCGGCGGCGGTCGTTCGCGGCAAACTGACACCTGACAAAAAGCGTATCGGTATCGCGTTATTGCTGACGCTAGCGGCGGCTGTCGCATTATGGGCCAGCTATTCGCGGAGTGCCGCTGGTGCTGCGGTTATTATGATTGCAATTGTCCTAGTGATCGGACTTCATCATTTGCTGTCGCGGCGCGTATGGATTGTAAGCGCGATCGTTGCGTTCGCGCTGCTTGGTGGATTGTTTGCCATTCGTGATAGCTCATTTGTATCAAACGTTATTTTGCATGAAAATCCAAATGGTGGCAGCGTCGAAAAATCGAATGATGGTCATGTTGACTCTCTCTACGATGGAACAGCGCGAATGGTACGACAGCCGTTTGGTGCGGGTATTGGCAGCACCGGATCAGCGTCACTTGGAACTGACCAGCCGCTGATTATCGAAAACCAATACCTGTTTATTGCACATGAAACCGGCTGGGCGGGACTAGCGGTGTTTGTCGGGCTATTTGGCTTGATCCTCCGAAGACTATGGTATCGACGCAGTGACTGGTTGGCGCTAGGGGCGTTTGCAAGCGGCATTGGACTGGCGGCTATCGGATTACTACTACCCGTCTGGGTGGACGACACGGTCAGTGTCATTTGGTGGGGGCTAGCTGCAGTTGCTTTGACGGGAGGTGTTTATGGCAAGCGAACGCGCAAGTAAAAAACAGCGAGAACTACTGCTATTTATTGATGGATTCATCAAAGGTAATAATTATGGACCTAGTTACCGCGAAATTATGCGAGCACTTGGGTATAAGTCAGTTTCGACTGTTGCGACGCACGTTGATGGTCTGATTGCGAAAGGCTACTTACGTAAAGCAGACAATTCGGCGCGATCGATTCAGGTGGTCTCGACAGATATTGCGCCAACGAGTGTCGATGAGAGCGCTCATCATGCCTGGTTAATTGATAAAGTTGGCGCATTGACGCAAAACGACGCCGACCCGACGGTAGTCAAAACACTACACGACGCGCTCGAAATACTCGGCGTCACCCCAAAGCAATCCGACTGAATTGTACGTAGCCGTGAATGCTATAATAGATAGCAATGATGCGTCAAAAAGTAGCGAAAGCTTATCAGTGGGGACGACACCATTGGCGGAAACTACTACTGTACGGTGGTGGTGGAGTGGCGGTGCTATTTATTGTCGTCCAGTTATTCTATCCTAGCGGACGTATGCCACTATTCGCGTCAGTGGACGGTATTAATGTCAGCGGTTGGAAAAAAGAAGATGCCGAATGGGAATTGAACAATCGCTACAAGCAGCAACAAGTGCAGCTGTTTTTCGGTGATACAAAAGACCCGTATCGCGAACCAAAGGTTGGCGCAGTTGGACTAACCGTATCGAATGGTCAGCGTATCGAGGCAACATCATATAGCTGGTGGCTACGCCTGATTCCAACGTCGCTATTTTGGGGGCACGCAGCAATAAAGACACAGGCCCCGGTCTACGAATTCGATCAAGCGAAAGTGCAGGGGTATATTAGTGCCGAACTAGGCGAATCGTGTGACGTCAAACCAAAAAACGCTTCGCTGATCGTAAAAGACGACGCACTACAGGTGCAGTCTGCGGTTCCTGGCGGCACCTGCAAAACTGGCGATGTAAAGACCGCATTGACCGGCGTGCGACCTGTTCTCGGGCAGTCATCACAGGCGCGAGTGCCAATGAATGTCATTGCACCGACAATTGCAGACGACCAGGCCAAAAAGCTGTTAAAGACACTCGATGAAAAAATTGGTCAATCGATTACGATATCTGCAGGTAATCAACCTATAGCGGTTGATAAAAAGACATTGCTGTCATGGCTTGATTTCGCTACGCCAGAAAACGAGATCATCTTTTCACTCAACAAAGATCGATCGGCGGACTTTATGGCAAAACAAGTTGCACCAAAAGTTACAAAACCAGCTGGGGTCAGTAAAGTAACGACAACAGATTTTACCGAAACCGCTCGAGTGAACGGCGCCACCGGTACTGCTTTGAATGTTGATCAGACGTTGCAATCAATTCAGTCATTTTTGACAGGTGACAGCTCTGATGTAGCCGCCGCTACCAGCGTGGTTCAGCCAAAAGTCGAATACACTCGCAGTTATAGTCCGACGGATACGGGGCTCTCTGCATTAATGAAGCAATACGCCGAATCTCATCCTGGAAAGTTCGGTATTTCGATGGTAGAATTGTCTGGCAAAAATCGCCGCGCAACGTTTAACGACAGTCAGCGATTCCGAACCGCTAGCACCTACAAATTGTATGTTGCCTATAGTACATTGAAGCGCGTCGAAGCCGGCACCTGGAAATGGTCTGACCAGATTCAAGGTGGTCGCAACCTCGAAAAATGCTTTGACGATATGATCGTTCGGTCGGATAATCCTTGTGGTGAAGCATTACTGAACAAAGTCGGATTTCGATCGCTAACCGATGAAATGAAAGCGCTGGGTCTGACAAATACGTCATTTGTTGGCACGATTCCAGAAACGTCCGCAGGTGATTTGACGACGTTCCTAGGTAGCCTGGAATCAGGGCAGATCCTAAATAGCGATAGTCGCTCACGGCTGCTGGGGGCATTAAAGCGAAATATTTACCGTCAGGGGATTCCAGCCGGCGCGAATGGACAGGTCGCGAACAAAGTGGGATTTTTGGATGGACTATTGCATGATGCTGCGATTATTTATGGGCCAACTGGACCGGTTGTGTTGTCGATTATGAGCGACGGTAGTAGCTGGGCGACGCTAGCTGACCTGACAAAACAAATCGAAGCTCTGCGAACACAATAATACCTAGGTGACAAAACCATAAGCGCAATGTACTACGCACCACCACAATATCCACAACAACAGCCTCAGATACTCAACGCCCAACGTTCATCGGGCGGTCCAAAGGGACCGTTTGCTTTGCTGTTCAATGACTTTATGAAAAAGCACTGGAAGCTCGTTATCGGGATTATTATCGGGGTAATTTTACTAGGAACGATCATCTTCCAGATCGTCTATCCAAATTCCCGCCTGTTACCTGGCGCAACTGTTGACGGTGTTAATTTAGGTGGCATGCGAAAAACCGAAGCTGCCGAAGAACTAAACAAACTATATGGTGATTTAAAACTGGCTATTTACTTCGGTAAAAACGAGGCTGCATTCCAGACGACGACTATGAAGAATGCTGGCATTGCGGTAAATAACGAAGCGCGACTCGATGCGATATCGTATCCATTCTATCTACGACTGATCCCAGGTTCGTTCTTGTGGGCAGGCGGATTGAACACGACAGAAAATATTGAATACACCTACGACCGATCAAAAATCGAGGCCTATACACAGAGCGAAGTCTATAATGGTTGCGACATTCCCGCAAAAGACGCTAGCTTGCGTCTGATCGATAGCCAAGTTCAGATTGTTCCATCTGTGCCAGGCGGTACTTGTGATATTACCCAGTTCCAAAAAGTACTGTCAGAAGTAAAGCCGTCATCTGACGTCGACAACGAAGTACGTATTGAAATCGCAGAAAAACCTGCCAAAGTCGATAACGAAAAGGCACGTGAACTGGCTGACATGTTGAACAACCGTCTGAGGGATCCGATGCCGATGTTAGTTGGCGCCGAACCACAGCAGATTCCTGGCCGCATCGTGCTGGGATGGTTGGACTTCAAGAGTGACATTCCTCCTGATTCTATCGATGACAGCGCCAATCGATCAGCAAAATTGGTCTATGAAATTAACGGCGAGCGTATGAGGACATATTTGGATGACAATGTTGCCAGCAAAGTAGTCAAAAAACCAGGTGTTAGTAAAATCAGCACCAAAGATTTTACCGAAACATCGCGCCAAAATGGGGCGGGTGGTACCGAAATCGACCTCGAAAAGGTAACCGCATCGGTTGATGCCTATATCACCAACAAGGCACAGCAGGCGACGGCGACGACACGTGCTGTTGGCCCGACACTTGTGTACGATCGATCATACACACCGACCAGTACTGGATTTTCAGCGATGCTCGCGCAGTTTGCCGAAGACAACCCAGGTACATACGGTATGGCCTTTAACGAAGTGGGATCGGTGCGCAATCCACGCAGCGCCACGTATCGGGCGGATGCGCAGTATCCAGCGGCTGGCGTGCAGGCGATGTACTACGGATATGGAATCGTGACAGATCAGTTTGACGGTATACTTCGCCCCGCCGAAAAAATCGCTGGCGATCGCAATGTCGAAGCGTGCCTAAAAGATATGATTGAAAAATCAGATGCTGATTGCCGCCAGGGGTTCTACAATCGACTCGGGTTCGAGCGAATTACCGCAAAAGGTAAAGAAATCGGCCTGACCGGCACGACGTTTGCCGGCGAAACGACAACGACGACAGTCAAGGACATCCATAGCTTTATGACTCGTTTGCAGGCGAACCAGATAGCGCGCATTCAGGGCGGCCAGCGACTATTAGGCCTGACAAAGACTCTTCGATCTAACGAAGGCGTGCCATCCGCGGTTAATAGCGGCGAAGCTGTCGGTCACATAGTCGGCGAAAATGGGACACTCCGTCACGACGCAGCGATTGTGAACTCGAATAAAGGTACATACATCTTAACTGTTTTTTCCGACGGATCTAGCTGGGAAAATATCTCCAAACTGACCAAAAAAATCCAAGATCTAAAAGCCGTCAAAGTCCCAAATAACTAGTCGAACGCAGCCTAGCGGTCAACCTCTTGACCCAACGGTAATGCATCAGGTATAATTGCCTCTGTACTCCGGCATAGCTCAGTGGTAGAGCGGATCGCTGTTAACGATTAGGTCGCTGGTTCGAGCCCAGCTGCCGGAGCCATGAAAACAGTCAGACATTCAGTCTGGCTTTTTTCATGGCACGGTTCTGAAAGATTATTATACAACATAATTTTTAAATGCAAGGTTACACCTTGTATACCCAGTTAGGCTTGTTTGAGGATACCTCTAAAATAAAAGACATAACAAAAGCTATGGACGAGATAAATGACTTTTACGGTGCGTTTACAGTTCACTCTGCTACAACAATTAACGGTAAGAAAGTTATCAAACAAAAAATCCCTTTCGGCGGTACTGATTACTTTGAGCTACTTCTTAAAACAGCCTAGATGTTGAAATGTCAGTGTTCTGTCATTGATATTGAAATCTCACGAAGTCTATTTCTTTTATAATTAGGATAGAAGAAACATAAAAAATGGACATATCTAAATACAACTTCCTATATAGAGATACCTACGCTACTCAAGCCGATATAGCCAAATACAATGCGGATGATGGCGTGAAAGAGCATAGTGGATTACTAGCCTCGTTTTTTGCGTGGTGGCCTACTTTCCGGATGTAACCTGCGCTTTGTTATAACTACCGAAATTGGGAAAGTTTTGTCTCATTCGGAAACAGACTTTAGACAGCGCGGAATATTTGAATTTGAATTGCCTTATAACTATAGAATACTGGATGTTTATAAAGTAGGAGACTACCACCAAATACTCATGACACCTGACACACTAACTAGTGAGATTAAAGAAGAAGTTATAATAGCGGCTAGAAAAGACTTCAATCAATTAATTATTAAGCCACCGGTGCAGATTCTAGATACCCCTGAGTGGAAAAATAAAGTTAAAAGGATGGTTGGTGACAACAACAAACACTTTGCTCATACACATAAATGACATCAGTAGATAATCATATTATTGTAGATATTTTAGAGGCCAATACCTCTGGAAAACGTGTTAAAATAGTATAAAGAGATGGAGGTTAAAATGGGTAAAAACTTATTAGCTATTTATCACGCACTTGTAGTACAATTTAAACATAACCACAAAAAAACAAAAATGCCCGAACTAAAAACGCACCTCGATGGTAGTGAACAATCTATGATACCTATCCTAAAACATGGCTTAGGTATGTTTCCTATAAGTACTAAAAATAGCATAGTGCAGCTTGAAGAATTTTCAGCAGGAACCGGAATATCTGATTTGACAGTATTTTCAATAGATAAGCGAATATTAAAAGAGCGGAGAACTAAAATAGGGCGGCCATTGACAGCAAGAAATCAAATTAAGGTACTTACTGCGATACTGTCTAAAGAAGATAACTCTTTGGATTCACTAAAAGCTAGAACTAAACTTTCTATTCCGACAATCAAAAAAGTAATAGATTCTTTAAAAAATGCTGGAGTAGTTACTGAAAATGACGGAATGTATTCTACAGACTATAATCTGAAATCTGCAACTTCGGAAAATATAATTGCAATTGAAGCTAAGGTCAAAGATTGGAAATCTGGGCTACAGCAAGCTATGAGATATAAAGAGTATGCTGATTATAGCTATCTTGCGATATATGAAGCTAACATTAACTCCTGTTTAAAGAATATAAAAACCTTTGAGCAACTCGGTATAGGTATCATAGGAGTTTATGATGAGGGTGTCACAGTACATCTAAAAGCAAAACAATCAGATATGACAAAGTCAGAAAGTAAGATTTTAGCATTTGAACGAATGATTTCAGTCATTGATGAGCGTCACGAATCTTTCATAGCTAGGAATGGTTTTGCTAGTTATAGCACCAGTTGATTTAATATCAGCTGCCGCTGCCTGACAAGAGGTGAGGTAATTTTTAAAATGATTGTTTCGTTCACTAAGGGTTTTGCCTATTAAATCCTTTTGGAGATTAACCATGGCGCTAAAATAATGTCCTCTTTCGCGCGTTTCATCTTCGTCATAGCTGCTATCTAAAGGGTCGCTCACAGCGCAATCTTCACAAGAACATTCAAGGTATGAACCTTTACCTAACCCTATAATAGTTTGGATTCTAGTTTTTTCTTCTATGAATGTAAATATATTCGGAACATAATATTTCATCTTATAGTCGTTATTTCCATTGCCGCCTCCTGAGCCTCCAGATTGAAAATGTCTAAAGCTTTTAGGCCAACCAACTACGTATGAAGAGTGACTAAGAAGAGGTAAGGCAGATATATCAGTCTGATTTATTATTACGTCTTTAAATTGTGACTCTAGAAAATGAATAATTTCTTTCAAACCTTCCAAATAATGCTCATCAACAGTGGTATGTGCCTTAGAGCTAGAATTTTCGAAATTAACTAGCAAACCATCCAAATTGAAACTACCCATAATAGTACTCAAAAATTTTGCGCGTTCCGCCTGGTTAATTATGGTGCTATGTGGAATAACAATACCACCATATACCTTTTTGGTAGTGTACCCGTTAGAAAGCAATATATCTTGAGATTCAACCCACATTTCTTTGGTTAATAATAGTGATTCGTCACCTTCTACTTTGAAATAAGGCAGTACAGCGATTTCACTGTACATTTTATCTGAAAGCTCCCAAGCTCCAATGATTAACTTCTCTTTCAATCTTGAGAGTGTAAGCATATTATGCTGGGCAGCATATGGGATTTTTAATTTCTGCGCCATCATCTTCTGCTCTTTATCAGTTTGCAACTTATAAACGCTTGTATCCAGGATGATGGGAATTTTAGCCGCAGATAATTTTTCGCATATCGCTTGACCGTCAGTAGGAGTTAACAATACGGCTCGGATTGTATCAATTTCTTTCATAGCAAATTCAACAATATCATCTCTTGCTTCTCCGGGCATTCTGAATAACATTTGAGCATTACTGCTATTGTCAGCGTCAGTCATGAGGCCTAGTTCGCAAAGTAGGTCTTCATTTGTTAAAAATCTTTGGCTCTGCTCTCGGTTTAGCATTTTCATAATTACTTTACGAATGTTTGCAGATACGCCCGTAGTTTCAGGTATACGGTCCGGTTCAATTTCAAATATCAGAGTCGCATAGTATTGATGGTTACGCTCATCAGGTGTAATAATAGGATGCTTGTTCATAGCAAGTTCATAAGCTATGACGCCAAGTGAAAAATGGTCTGTCGCCTGTGAAACAGAGTAAGGCTCGCCAATAGATATTTTGAATTGTTCAGGTGCAGTATAGAACTTAGCACCAGTTCCTTTCTCAATTTTTGTATTAGTCTTAGTTGGACCTTGAGAGAAACATCCTATTCCTAAATCAAGGATTACAAACTTCCTATTAATATTATCGTATATTATATTTTTCGGTTTTATATCTCTATGTACGATGTTCGATTTCTTTAAATCAATAAAGCCTTGAACGGTATCTTTCAGAAGCTGCAATAATTTCTCGTCCTTCCACCCGTCTATCTCCGACATTTTGTCTAACGTGGTTCCATTTATATGAGGGAAAAGCAAGTACACCCATTCTTCATCTAAGTCGCCGCTATCTATAAGTTTTACGACATATTCACTATCTACACGTTTTAAAAGGTCTATTTCACTCTCTTGATTACCTTCAATATACGTTTTTGGAACAATCTTCAAATGAAAGGTTTCACCGTTCTTTTGAAGTACATAGTGACGGCCATGGTTACTTTTTCCTTTACTGTCTATACTGAAATCAGAGTAACGAGCTTTAACTTTTACGTCTATTTCATCTTCTCTTGCTGGCATATTAATTTCTTTCGAGGAGGGGGTTATTGGTTAGCTTGATAATAGCTATTTTAACTCTGTATCAATAATATTAACAGGGTAGAACAGTTGATAGTAATTTAACTTACACCTAATGTAGAATAAAACTATGGATGAAGCACAATTCCATAAAAGATTAAAAGAAATACTTGCATTGAATAGAGGCCCACATAACAGTCCCGATGTTAAATTTCATGAAATGATGTCAAGACAGGTAAAGGGGCTATCTGGTAAAGATTGGGATGATGCTACGGCTGCTAGTGTTATTCAACAGTTTGAATGGGCCACGGGAACCCAGCCCAAGTCTAATAAAATATCGGAAACAGAAGTTAAGGCAATATTGAATACTTTTTTACAGGCTCAAAAATATACTTTCACTCCAATTGCAGAGAACAATAATAAGACACCAGACGGTTACATAAAAGGTAATGCTCAAGAATACATCTGTGAAATAAAATCACCCGAATTGATTCTAGATATTGAAACACAGCTCTACAAATATAAGACAACTCATCGAAAAATTTTAAACTTCATTCACACAGCATCAAAGCAGTTCGTAGAGTTCGACGCCGAGCACGAATTGCCCCGAGTTTTAATTTTTACATCCATTCACGCACAATTGAACTGGAAGTCATTTGTCGATGCAATCTATGGGGGCGTTATTGACACAGAAGGCAAGACTGCGCCAGATTTTTCAACGACTCAAGTATATAAGAGCACTTTACCCATTCTTCCTAACATAGACTTATATGTTTGGTATCAGGTTAGTAGTAATAAAGATAAGCTATATCAAGCTAGCTATTTTATTAATGGTGAATCTGTATTTGTAGACGAATGTAAAGAACTCGTTGAAAATATTTCTAAAGAAAAAATATCTTATTTAGATAACACGTATTTACTTAAATTTTCTTGAATTAATGGTTTACCTACACCAAGTCGTTTTTGATAATTTTTATAACTTCCCTTATTGTAGGGAGCCATGAAAACAGTCAGACATTCAGTCTGGCTTTTTTCGTGGCTGATACTGTGGATAATTCCGCTATTGTTTTTTTACTTAATTAACTATATCTTAAGGATATTAGTGTAAGTTGGAGGGCGCAAAGTGTCACTTAATACCAGATTCTTTAAAGGTGGGTTTTCTAA
>SEAL01000089.1 GCA_004145215.1 Chloroflexota bacterium
ATCGACTATACCGAATTATTCCGTTCACTCCCAGGCCGGTATCTTGTTATGGATGCTAATGATCCTGACTTTACGATCATCGAAGAAAACGATGCGCATACTGAAGTGGCAATGGTAGCCCGAGATAACGTAATAGGGAAGCCATTCTTTGACGTGTTTCCCGATACCTCTGATTATTTCAAAGAACATGGCGTGAGCGAGATAACGCTGTCGTTTCGAAAGGTACTCGCTACAAAGCAACCCGACACGATGGAAGCGCTAAAATATGACATCAAAGACAAACACGGCGTCTACCAGGAACGATGGTGGCAGGCAACGCACTACCCGATGTTTGACAGCAACGGCACCGTCACGGCAATTTTTCAACAAACGCAGGATATCACAGAACAGATCAAATCCGATGCTGCGCTGGCTCAGACGAAATATCAGCTCGATGAAGCACTTGCCGTTGGGCAAATTGGTACATGGGCCTGGGATATTGAACATGACATCGTCATTGCCGATAAGAATCTCGCCAGAATGTTTGGCGTGGATGCACTAGAAGCAGCGAATGGCCTGAGCCTCAAGGTATTTACTGACTCTATTTATATCGATGATCGTCCAGAAGTACTGAAACGCATTAATTTGGCAATTGAACAAGATACCGCGTACGAGGTAGAGTATCGAACGGTCAGCCGTGACGGCACAATCCGGTGGGTTATCGCGCGCGGACGCGTCACCAAAAATAGTGACGGCACACCAACTTCATTTACAGGAATACTGGTTGATATATCCGAACGCAAAATCGCCGAGACCAACTTGGCATTTCTGGCTGACGCTAGTGCACTGCTATCAACATCGCTCGATTACAGTCGCACGCTTCGCAAAATCAGCAACATGATTGTTCCTGAAATCGCAGACTGGTGCAGTATCGATGTGTTCGACAGCAACGATCAACTGAGCAATATCGTTTTGTCTCACAAAGACGAAAAAGAAGCTGAGTCGTTGCGAAAATATCGAGCCGAACATATACTGCCGTTACTAAACATTTCGTCCGGTATCGGCAAAGTTATCACGTCAGGCGAACCGATCTATTACCCAGATATGCTACAAAGTCTTGAAGGCGATGATGGATGGTCTCAAGACGTAAAGCGCAAAATTACGACAATGAACATGACATCAGCAATTATTACACCGTTAATTGTCCGAGAAAAAGTTGTCGGAGCAATAACATTCGCGACAACTGGCCTGAAACGACCTTTTAGCGCCGCAGATCTGGCTATGCTAGTGGATTTAACGCGTCGAGCGTCACTCGCTATGACAAATGCAGACTACATTACAGAATCTCGCCGTCAAATTGCCGAATTAGAACAATTAAAAACACAACTACAGGCAGGCAACGATGCCCTCGAAGCGCGCGTCAAAAAACGCACCGAACAACTAGAGGCAACGAACCTCAGTCTGGAACGCAGCAACAGAGAATTGCAGGATTTCGCATACGTCGCGTCGCATGACCTACAAGAGCCAACGGGTCGGTCAAAGTCGAAAAGCTGCCGATCATACGAGCAGATCCTGTGCAAATGCGACAACTATTCCAGAACCTGATAGGTAATGCATTAAAATTCCACAGACCCGACGTGCCGCCGCTTATCCAAGTTACTGCTCATATCGTTACAAAAAATGTAAAGCCAAAAGAATACGTCATTGAAATCACCGATAACGGCGTCGGATTTGACGAAAAATATTTGGATAGAATATTCGCCGTATTCCAACGATTACATGGCCGAGATCAATATGAAGGCACTGGTATCGGGCTGGCAGTTTGTCGAAAGATCGTCGAACGACATAATGGTACAATTACTGCAACCAGTACACCCGGCAAAGGATCAAAATTTATCGTTACATTCCCAATCAAAGCAATAAAGCAGGAGAAGCCCTATGACAACTAATACCTGCGTCACCAAGATAAATACGCTGACCAGGAAACATATGAGCGACCTGGCATCATCCTACTCGATCTGAACATGCCGCGAAAAGATGGCCGCGAAGCACTAAAGGAAATCAAATCCGATCCAAAACTACGTAATATTCCTGTGGTTGTATTCACGACCTCAAAAGCCGAAGAAGACGTCTACAAAACATACGAACTAGGTGTTAACTCTTTCATTACAAAACCAGTCACCTTTGATAATTTGATCAAAGTCATGCAGACCCTCGGAACGTATTGGCTGGAAATCGTAGAACTGCCGGGTGATAATGACGGAAAATAACGAACCCATTCGGGTTTTACTGGTCGATGATGATGAAGACGATTACTTCATCATCAAACGTTTGTTTGAAAAAATGCCCAAAAGTGCATTTTGTTTAGACTGGGTCGATTCTATCGACCGCGC
>SEAL01000030.1 GCA_004145215.1 Chloroflexota bacterium
CGTTTGGCGGATAGTAGGAGGGGGCTGAGCGGATAAGGAGGTGAGCATGAATGCTCGGCAGGCGCCGGTGACGGTATCGTCAACTCGACCAAGTTCGTAGTCATTAGCTACGTAACTGTTATCGTGGTTCGATCTAGCTGTCGTTGGGACAGGTGGACGTTTTTCAGTTGCGGGTTTTATGTGCTCCTGAGTTGCGTACTTGTCATCTGACAGCCAGTCGCATTCGACTGGCGTTGACATCTATCACTTACCTCCCAAGAGCGCGAGGCCCTGAGCGGCAAAGTTGTTGATGCCGGCGTTCAGCTGTGCGCCCAAGTCGGCGGGGATCACGTTGCTGGACACTGCATCGTCTACCAAGGACGTTGCAGCTACGGCTGTGTTCTCGACGATCGGGGTGTAATCGACCTGTGCAGGTGCGCTGTATGCAGCGGGCGTCGCCTCGTAAGAGGTGTCGTTGCTGGTGTAAGCGATCGTGTTCTGCAGCAGGGGTTCGACAGCCTTCTCGACCTCGGCCCGGATGGGTTCGACGATCGAGTTGAACTGTGCGTTCATGTCCTTGGTTAAATCTTCGACCTCTGGCATTGCAACTCCCTGTGAGGGGATTTCGATACCGGTGGCTTCGGACATAACCTCGAGAGGTGTCTTGTAGGACTGTACCTCGCCGGGGTTACCCTTGGATAGAACCAAAGCATTCGCAATACGCTTGCCGTCGTCGCTGACGGTCAAACCGGTTGCAAGTTCGTATGCTCGAATGGTCGGGAGTTCACCGTGGTAGGTGACCTTTGTTACATTTCCATCGACGACGGTAGTGGCCTGAGCCTTGTCGGTCGCTGATGTAGCGTACGACTGCAGCGGATCCATTCCGCCGTGTTCTGTCAAATAGCCGACGCCCGAATTGATCGAACCCCAGAGATCCCGACTGGGATCCTTGAAGTCGCAAATCAAGTCGAACGTCCAGCAGCGCAAAACGACATTAGCGTCGCCGAAATCCCCGTGGCGCTCACCTGTCGGCGTGATGCCGAGAGTGGGGCCGAGGATCGGGGCGAGTGGTTCGAGAACCACCAGAATGCCGGTATTGGAGTAGGCGGGGTCTGAGGCAATATCTGCCATGACCTTGCTGTTGTCCTTGCCGGCGTTCGCGCGCGCGTTCAGCGTATCTGCTACGACCAGAGACCCTAATGAATAGCTGTTATTGCCAATCATCACGGCCCCGTCACGGAGTTGCTCGTCGATCAAATGAAACAACCGGGACGCCGTTGAGGGTGCTCGGAGACTTCATGTCGATCGGTCCGGTGCCCTGAGTGTAATTCAGTACGCTCATGGCAGGACTAGTAGCTGGGGTTGCAGCGCTCGCGATAGCGGTTTGCTGCACGCCGATCATAACCAACGTGGCGATGAACGCCAGGATGATACGTGCGATCAGGCTAGTGCGAGACTTCACGATATTCCTTTCGTTGATTGCGGTCTTGTTGAACGTCAACGATGCCGGAATGGTTCCGGTTGTCGAGTTATTCATGTCGTTTCCTTAAATCCGAATTCGTTCTCGTAGACGGTTGTCAAACGAGAGAGGTGCTAATCCATCGATTTTATTATGAAACATAATCGCTGAATTCAATAGTATTATAGCACGGATTTGTAAAAAAGTAAATTATGTACCGAATTGGTAACTACTTATATATATTCTGAGCGTTAAAAAGCTTTATCCAATTGGGTAATTTCATCTGTGATGGACGCACATCGGCTTTTAGTCCAGTTGCCGCTATCGGCATTTTTTTGAAAACCTTTGGATCCGAAAAGCAATCGACAATAAATCTGCGATATGCGGGCATTTTGGCGGGATCGATCAATGCGTCGGGTCGTAATAGGATTTCGAGTAGTACCGTGTCAACGTTCGGATGGGGCCAAAAATCTTTGCGGTTGAGGGTTTTTCGGACGCGAACGGCGAACTGTGGCCCGATTAACATACCCAGCTGTCCGGTGAACCGATCAGATGTCGGTAATAGTTTGTTGGCGAATTGTTTTTGAACAATTAAATACGTTGCCGTAGGCGGGTTCGGTGATTCAGTGATTTTTCGGACAATAGGTGAACTGAGGTGAAATGGGATGTTGGCAAAGATTTTAAATGGCTTTTTTGGCATATCCATTTCCAGAAAATCGCCTTCGACTACCGTAACATTATCAAAATCTCGCATGTTTTGACGAAGCGTCTGCGCAATCCGAGGTTCGAATTCAATGGCGACAACTGACTGAACGCGTTCGGCGAGGACTGATGCAATGACGCCGCTACCGGCACCGATGTCGTAGACGGTATCACTTTTTTTGAGCGTACTGTGACCGATCAATACTTTGATTAGTTGAGGGCTGCGGAGAAAGTATTGAGAATAATTAGCGAGGCGTTTCATGTAAGTGTTCTAATTATACCGCATCATATCAATCTTTTTGTCGTCGACAATGGATTTAAAATTCCACCAGCCGGGTGATTCGGTTTTGTAATTCCAATAAAACCACCCAAGCGCATCCTGATAACTATCGATTTGTAGCTGCGTATAGCGTTGAAATAACGCCTGTTGATCAGATTCGGATAGATCTCGGACAGATTCGTGCCGTAGTATGCCACTCCATTCGCCGATGATCACCGGCTGTTTTTTGGATAGTCGATGTATTAGGTGTGACCTATGCGCAGTTTTTTTCATGAACCATTTGATCGAACGATACTGCGACAAAGCGGTCGTCATATGGTACAAGTGCACATCCATGACTGCGCGATCTGGGTTCAGGTAGCCAGTGAATAGCCTCGGTGTGAACGCGTCGCTGAATATGATTTTTGTATGTGGGGCCAAGACTTTGTCGAGCGCTTTGTACGCGTCGCGGTAATATTTACGCATTCGCAGATGCAATAATCCTAGTTTTGGTTCGTTGATGATCTGCAAGCCCCAAAATACCGGTGAATCTCGTCCATATAAAATCCGCTTCGGTGATAAATGATTTTCGATGCGCAGCGATGCGTGCGGCCGCATCGGGATGTCGCATGAATTGATATTCATCTTGCGCAGTGATACCTTCAAATAACGATGGAGTCATCCATCGCTCGAGTAGTAGCCAGCCGCCTAGGTTGACGCCGCGTAACTGCATAGGTGTATTCATAGTATGTATATAACTATGTCCGCTGAATAAAAACTGTAAGAAAGATTACTGTCGTACGCTCAATTGCCGCTACAATATAGCTATGACAAAGACAATCGTATGGTTCCGAAACGACCTCCGCATTCACGATCATCCGGCGTTACATGCCGCTGCTGGCAAAGATGTTTTGCCGGTATTCTTACTAGACCAAACATTATTGACATCCGGTCGCCATTCTGCGAATCGCAATCGTTTTTTGATCGAGAGTTTAAAAGATTTACGTGAATCGTTGAAATCCATCGGGAGCAACTTGATTATCCTGGATGGTGATGTCCAAACATTGATTGATTTTTCCAAAAAGCATGATGTGACAAAGATTCATTATTCGATAGACTACACCCCGTATGCCCGTAAGCGTGACGCGGCAGTAAAGCAATTATGTGATGATGCGTCGATCGACTTTGTCGGGTACCCTGGTAGATTGGCGGTCGATTCAGTAAAAGACATCGTGACAAAATCAAGTCAAGCCTACAAAGTCTTCACTCCTTTTTATCGTAATTGGAGTGAGGTGAGTCGCCGGGACGTATTGCCTGCGCCGAAACAACTCAGTGCTGTTCCACAGTCTGTGGCGATTGGATCGCTGCCTACATTAAAGGATGTTGCCGACGATTTGCACCTATCGCCGGACGCGGCTGCCGGTGGTGAATCCACGGCGCGGCGTCGCATGAAAGATTTTTTGGATAATGACGTTACTTCATATATCAACAACCAGAACGATTTGGGTGTGGATGGAACATCACGACTGAGTAGTTATTTACATTTCGGATGCCTATCGGTCAGAGAATTAGAGGCTCAGCTGACGGATGCCGATAACCAAGCTGCTTTCCGTAGGCAACTAGCTTGGCGTGATTTTTATCACTACGTTTTGCTACATTATCCTGATAATACAAAACAAGAATTTCAGGAACGATATCGCGGACGAGCATGGACAGAGAACGAAGATTTATTGAAGGCGTGGCAGGATGCGAAAACTGGGTATCCGATTGTTGATGCTGCGATGACACAACTACATAAAGAAGGCTGGATGCACAACAGAGCACGGCTGATTGTCGGATCATTTTTGACAAAGGATTTAGGAATCGATTGGCGCAGCGGCGAGGACCATTTTTTGCGATGGCTGACTGATGGCGACATGGCAAATAATAACGGTAATTGGCAATGGATCGCGAGCGTCGGCGTTGACCCGGCGCCAGTATTTCGTCGTTTGTATAACCCATCTTCGCAACAAGAAAAATATGATCCAGATGGCAATTATGTCCGAAGGTATTTGCCGGTATTCAAAGATGTTCCAACAAAATATCTAGGTAAACCTTGGGAAATGACTGATGACCAACAGGCTGAATATGGCGTCCAGATAGGAAAAGATTACCCGCAGCCAGTTGTCGATCATACACAGGCCAGGCAGAGGGCACTCGAATGGTATCGAGCTAACTGATGTGCGATTAACTTGTGTAAAATTTATGCATCACCCGTCTGGCGCATCGCAGCATCGTCACGTATACTGAGCGTATGATATACGATACAATCGTTCAGATTCTTGCTGATGGGCTGGTTATCCCCATTATCCTGATTGGCGCGGCTTCATTACTATTCCTGATTCCAAATAACAAAAAATACGAAGCCTATTGTCGCATTTTAATGGCAGGATTGACTGCGTATTTGATTGCAAAATTACTCGGCACGTTGTATCAGCCTACCTCGGAGCGGCCATTTCAAACCCTTGGCATGGATCCAGGTGCGTCCTATCTGGATAATCCGGGCTTTCCGTCTGATCATGCATTGTTTGCTGGCGCGATTGCCCTTGCGGTTCTCGCTGAAGTAAAACGTCGTTGGATCGGTATTGGTTTGGTTATACTGACATTGCTAGTGTGTTTGGGGCGAGTGCTAGCGCTGGTCCATACGCCGCTGGATGTCATTGGTGGCCTATTGGTTTCGTGCGTCGGAGCCGGTTGGTATTTGGTTGGGCGTTCTGCTGACAATCTGCCGGCGCCAAAAGGCAAAATTTTAAAAGTCTGATAGCAATTATTAGCCTAGCTGGCATAAGCAGTAATTAACGACTAAAGCCGGTAGTTGATTTTATAGCGATTATAGTGTAAAATAAAGAAAATTACACAAGGAGTTTTCAGTGGATCAGTCAGCGGCGAGCGACGCACCATCATCACTTATCGATATGCGACCGGCAACGGTTGTTCAAGTTGCGCTGCTAGGTGTGATACTCGGGGCTATTTCTTGGCTGGTGACACTACTGTTAGGTCGATTCGTACTGGACGCGATTTTTTGCGCAAATGAATCGACAACGGGTATTTGCTTGAATACGAATGTTATTGCCGGCAATATCGCGATCGTCTTTTCGGCTATCGGTGGAGTGCTAGGGTTGGTGCGATTAGGCGTGTATCGACCAATGCTCGTAGCGATCGCTGCTGCTATTGTACTGTGGGGCATCGCTGGATGGGTTGATGGCCTGATGTGGTACGAATCTTTGGTGTGGACAATACTGATCTATGCGTTGTCATACGCCGCTTTGACATGGCTAGTTCGTCCTCGAACATTTTTGATCGCAATCATTCTCGTGCTCGTGGTTGTCATCGCTGCTCGTATACTCCCGACCATATAGCTAATGCTATACTGGTAGCATGGAGCAAACTATTCTTTTTATTGTACTGATCGCCGTCGTTATTGGCTTTACGCTTGTAATTATTTTATTAAACCAACGCCTGCGAGACCTAAAGAACGATAGTAGTGTCGGGTTGATCAAATCCGATGTTACAGAGTTATCGCGTACAATTGGATTATTGCAGCAGTCGGTAGGTGACAAACTAGATCGCAGCAGTCTAGCGATGCAATCGTCGGTGCAGCGACAGTTGACCGAAAGCACAAAATTGGTATCAGACGTATCGCAACGTTTGGCAAAATTAGACGAAACGAATCGTCGAGTCGTCGATGTCGCAGACGAATTAAAAACACTTCAGAATGTTTTACAAAACCCAAAGCAACGCGGAGTATTTGGCGAGTATTATCTAGAATCGGTGCTGGATAATATTCTGTCACCAAAACAATACCAAATGCAGTACAAATTTGCTGATGGTGAAATTGTTGATGCTGCGGTATTTTTGGAACGTGGACAAGTGTTGCCGATTGACAGTAAGTTCAGTCTAGAAAATTACAATCGTATGGTAGCCGAAACTAGCAAACCCGAACGTGAAAAGCTGCTGGCGAAAGTACGGAATGATCTGAAAGGTCGGATTGACGAAACGAGCAAATATATTCGACCGAACGAAAATACAATGGACTTTGCATTTATGTTCATCCCAAGCGAGTCATTGTATTATGACCTATTAATCGGCGACGTTGGGACGGGCAGTAGCGCACGAGATTTGATCGAATATGCATTCCGGGATAAACACGTTATCATTGTCAGTCCAACGAGTTTTATGGCGTATTTACAGACGGTGTAAAGATCGCAAAAACCGAACCAAGTATTGAACCGCTTTTGATCGACAAGCCGCAACAAGAATAGTTTCATTAACGTATTCATACGCAAGCATGATGACGGGCGTTAGATCGGACTGCGTGAATTGCTGGCACGTCTAATATTTGTCTATGACCATAGTGTCATTCTCGACTTGATCTGGAATGACAGGCTGCGGAAGTAAATAATTAAGGTGGCTATATTTTAGGTTGCGCCTAAAACCATATGCGGGTGCAATAAAAATAGATTTGAGGATTTTCACTCCAGGGTTGAAGATCTATAAAATAATACGAAAATGCATATCCTTTAATTTAAAAACCTCCGCAAATGCGGAGGTTTTTAAATCTAGATAGCTATGAACTAAACGTTCTTTTCGCCAACAGATAGGACATCGCGAAGTGCGAATCCGATGATACCACCGAGGAGTGGTGCGACCAAGTAAGCAGCGATTGCGAACCAGTCAATTTTACCCCAGTCGATAGCGCCAACTGACAATGCGATTGCAGGGTTGAATACGCCGTTTGCACTTGCGTAGCCAGCGACGATTGTCGTGAATACACCAGCGATCAATAGACCGAATCCGATCGTGAATGCTTTTGCGACACGATCAAGCTTTTCTTTGCGTGCGCTTGCAACAGCGAATGCAAAGATTGTTGCGCCGATCAATTCTGCAAACAGAACGTACCAGTGACTGCTGTCAGTCAATGCGGCAACCTTGAATAGCTCAGGAGCTGCGCTCTGGCCGCCCATCATTGCTGACTGTGCGTCAGGAGCTGGAGCTGCGCCGATGAATGCCGTCAATGCAACTAATGCCAAGACTGCACCGAGCACCTGTGCAATGATGTAACCGAGTGCACGTAGACCTGAAATCTTGCGCGTTACCCATGTACCAACAGTAATTGCTGGGTTGATGTGTGCACCTGAAATGGTGCCGACAATCAGAACAATACCTGCAAGGACAAACCCGAGGTACAGTGGATCACCCTTTGTGCCGATGAATGCAACGGTCAATAGGAATGTTCCAATGAACTCAGCGATCAGTGCACTAGCGACGTAAGTGCGATTTCCATCAAAACGAGACGTTGCCTTTGGTTGTTCTGCCGCTACTGCCTGGACGGTGGTAACTTTTGTTGATGTAGTAGTTGGTTTACTTGGAGCGCTTACTACCTTGGTCTTGGTAGTATTCTTTCCAGTAGAACCGGCTTTTTTAGTCGCCATGCTATAATTCCCTCCTTTTGAGATTTATGGTTTTTAGTATATCATAGTTAATTTGCTTATGGCAGAATGACGAAACCGATAAAAACCGATCTGTTGTATAATGAATGTATGGCATTATTTGTAAACCAGAACGGCAATCGAAGTAAACTGCAGGAACGCTTGGCTGCGGAGTTGGCGGAAAAAACCAAAAAGCAGGCGCAAATAGATAACACTCCTCCTGACGGTGTCGAAGATTCTAATTTTGTAAAAGACACTAAATCAACGACTAGTTTGGCATGGGTTTGGGTACTGATCATATTGTTTGCGGTCATCGCTCCAATTGTCTATATCTTTGTATCAGCTAATTCTTAGTGGCCATTCCTAGATTCTATCTGGAATTTCGACTATACTAGAACGTACTATGGCAGAAATTGACGAACTACGTACGGCGCTACTAGCGCGCATTGAAGCTTCCGAATCACCTCGGGATGTTTTGAGGGCATCTGAATTCAAGCAACTATACGCAAAAATACCTCAGCTAGATCCAGCAGAGCGTGGCGCGTACGGCAAGCAGATCAATGAATTAAAGGTTGCATTAGAAACGGCAATCGACGCACGCCAATCGGCTATCGAAGATCAGTTGGTTTTGCCGCTCGATATCACAGCGCCGTGGGATATAAATGGTTCCGAACCTGCTTTGCTTCCAACTGAAAATGGCTCAGTACATCCGTTGTCCAAAGAATTAGAACGTGTTGTCGATATTTTCACACGCATGGGATTTGATGCGCACGAATCTAGGCAGATTGATAATGATTGGAATATGTTTGGTGCTCTGAATTTCCCAGAAGGTCATCCGGCTCGCGATGGGTATGATACCTTTCGAACCGAAGAAGGGTTTATTCCACCGGCGCATACTAGCACAATGCAGAACCGTGTTCTAAGGGCTGGCAAAGCAAAGCTAGAAGCTGGCGGTCAGATCGCGAGCATCAGTTATGGGCGAGTATTCCGTAACGAGGATGTCGACGCAACTCATGAACACACGTTCTACCAGTGTGAAGGTGTTTTCGTCAGTGACAGCGCGACACTTGGGCAAATGCTAGGGACGCTTCGCGCATTTTTCGAAGAATATTATGGTCAAAAATTATTAATCAAAACGCAACCTGGGTATTTCCCATTCGTCGAACCTGGTCTAGAGTTTGCGATTGAAAAACCTGCGACACTAGGTGGCAAACCTGGTGACTGGCTAGAAATGCTGGGGTGTGGAATGATTCATCCGAATGTACTGCGTGCTGCCGACATCGATCCCGAAAAATATCGAGGCTTTGCCTGGGGCGGCGGTGTTGAGCGTTTAGTGATGCTGAAATACGGCATCGAAGATTTGCGTCACTTCGAATCTGGAAAGTTGGCATTTTTGAGGAAATTCGCATGAATAGCGTATGGCTAAGTTTAAGTACCTTCGTCAACGAGCTACTGATTTGTATTGAAAAATGTTCACAAAGGATTCGACTATGATTATTTCCGTAAACTGGTTAAAAAAATTTACTGACATTGACGTACCCGCAAAAAAACAAATCATTAACACATCGTCCTGATACGTTTGGCATTATCGGATTTGCACGCGAAGTTGCGGCAATTCAAGGCAAGGCATTCCAGACGCCAGCATGGCTGTCGGCGACTCGGCCAGATTATGGACCATCTACTAATGTCGTTGCAGCACCGTCTGTGGCGATCGACGTCCCCGAGCTATCGGCACGCTACCAGGCTGTCGTGCTGTCTGATGCTGACGGATCTGCTGTATCGCCAATTAATATTCAAACGTATCTTGCGCGCGTTGGTGTTCGACCGATTAGTGCTATCGTTGACGTCACGAATTACTTGATGATGGTCACAGGACAGCCGTTGCATGCGTTCGATTATGACAAGTTAGTTGCGTTGAACGATGGAAAAGCGGATATTCACGTTCGTGCCGGCAAGCCAGGTGAATCACTGGAATTGATTGATGGCCGCACAGTGGATCTGAGCGATAACGATATCGTAATCGCCAACGGGAACGTTGTCGTGGCACTCGCGGGTGCAATGGGTGGCCGTTCGACCGAGATCGATAGTTCAACAAAAAATATTATCCTCGAGAGTGCGACATTTAACTTATATAACCTGCGTAATACTCAGATGCGTCATGGTATTTTTAGCGAAGCAATTACCAGGTTTACAAAAGGTCAGCCGGCACAGTTAACTGCGCCGGTACTGGCTGCCGCTATTCGATTGCTGCAAGAATCTGCCGGTGCGATGCGCGTTAGTGATGTTGCTGATACTTTGACAGATTTGCCAGCGCCGATACAAATTGAAGTATCGGTCGACGCCATTAATAGTACGCTCGGTAGCAAATTTGCCGCTGCTGACATTGTCGACACGTTGCAGAACGTTGAATTTGCCGTTGCGATACGTGATGACGGGACGAGCGTTATGGTTACAGCTCCGTTTTGGCGATCAGATATTCATATTGCCGAAGATATAATCGAAGAAATCGGACGCTTGAATGGTTTTGATAGTATCGAGCCGACACTGCCTGAACGGGACTTTACTGCTGTATCGCCAGATTCATTTGATCGCTTGCGAGCAACGGTCCGTCAGACGTTAGCTCGTGCTGGTGCAAATGAAGTTCTGACCTATAGTTTTGTGCATGGTGACCTGTTGCAGAAAGCGACGCTAAAAGCGGATAATTCATATCGTATCACTAACAGCATTAGCCCTGATTTACAGTACTATCGTCAGACGTTAACACCCAGCCTATTGAATCTGGTCCATGCAAATAGCAAAGCAGGATTTGAACAGTTCGCATTGTTTGAGTTGAACAAAGTACATGCAAAGTCAGCTGGCATGACGGATGATAACGTGCCTGTCGAATTGGACCGAGTTGGATTGATCCTAGCGGACCGACAGCAAAAGGGTGCTGCATACTACCAGGCGAAACGACTAATTGAATATCTAGGTGAGTCACTCGGTCTGCAGCTAGAGTTCAAGCCGCTTCCGGAGGCTACATCGTTATTGATTGCACAGCCGTTCGAATATCGCCGCAGCGCACGCGTCATTGATGTGAATAGTGGCATGGCACTAGGCGTCATCGGTGAATATAAAAAGTCAGTTGTAAAAAACTTCAAACTGCCAGAATATACTGCCGGATTCGAGCTGCTGGGTGAAGGTCTAGCGCTGGCTGTTAATAAAGCGTCCATAGCCTACCAACCATCCAGCCGCTATCCATCAACGACGCGGGATGTATGTTTCCGTGTCGATGATTCAGTGTCATACGGATCAATCATCGAATCGCTAGGCATCGCTAGTATCGAAGAAGTAATAGTGACCGTTCAACCAATCGACATCTACCAGGCCCAAGGTGATACGCAAAAGAATGTCACGGTACGTTTAAAGCTGACGCCATATGGTGAAACGCTTGATGGCGAATCAATTAGCCGGATTATCGGAACGCTATCATCAAATGTCGTGCATTCGGTCGGCGCAACAATCATTTAACATAATCATTCCTCGTTTCTTTTTAATAGACATTAGAATGCATTAATTAGCATATAGTGAAGTGGATTCGACAGATGCGAATCACTGGAGCGAACGCGGTCATGCGCTCGTATCGCAGTTACTACCTGTCCACAGTCGCCGCTAAATGGTATAGTTAAATACGATGAAGCCATTGATCAAGGCATTAAGCTATGCAAAAGGAATCTGGCCGTATTACTTAGGTATTACGGCTGCTTCTTTGCTCGTTGCGCTGACTGGTATCGCAGTACCATTCGTCATTAGTGCTGCGACCGACCTGATGGTAACGGCAGTCCAGGGTGGCGCTGCGGACGTTAGTGGCGCTATCTGGCTGGCTGTCGCGTTACTCGGGTTCGATGTTGCTAATACATTGATTCGCAACTGGGGCGGGTACCTGGGTGATGTCATGGCGGCAAAGTTAAAGACGCAACTGTCGACCCGTTATTACGAACATTTATTGAAATTACCACAGAGCTATTACGACGGCGAGTTAACCGGTACGATCATCAACCGATTGAACCGTGCGATCAACGAAGTCACAAACTTTTTGAACATCTTTGCAAACAATTTTTTCCAGATGATCCTAACGACGATCATTACGGTTGGTATTGTCTGGACGTACAGCTGGGAACTGGCGATACTCGTCGTAATCTTGTATCCGCTGTTCTTGTACCTGACTGCGATTACTAGCAAAAAATGGCAGCGAATGCAGATGGCAAAAAACCACGAAGTTGACATTGCCAGTGGCCGATTTGCCGAAGTTGTGACGCAGATGAAAGTCGTCAAAAGTTATGTGCAGGAAAAGTTGGAGCATCGACATTTCCGTGTTCGATATCATAAAACTGTCGACCTGACTCGCAAACAGTCTACGTATTGGCACTGGATGGATGTTGCTCGTGGGCTCGTTCTCAGTGTCGTATTCTTTGCAATATTCGCATTTATATTTATTCAAACAGTCGAGCAGCGATTCACAATCGGTGAAATGGTCTTATTAATCACATTAATTAACGCACTGCGCCTACCGATATTCAGCATGAGTTTTGTTGTTGATAATTTCCAAAAAGCGATTACAGGAAGCCGAGATTATGTAACGGCGATGGAATTAAAGCCTGAAATTGCCGACAAGCCTGGCGCTCATAACCTAGAAGTTAAAAAAGGTGAGATTGTCTACCAGGATGTTAATTTTTCGTATAGTAAAAAGCATCAGGTATTAAATGCCATTAGTTTTACGCTAGAACCAGGAAAGAAAGTTGCACTCGTTGGCGAAAGTGGCGAAGGAAAAACGACGATCTCTAATCTATTGATGCGTCTGTACGAGGCAAAGTCTGGTGCAATTACGATCGATGGTACGAATATTCAAGATGTCACGCAACATAGCCTGCGCAGCCAGATCGCAACAGTATTCCAAGAACCAGCGTTATTTAGCGGCACGATTCGCGAAAACATTGCCTATGCACATCCGCGCGCATCGCACGAAGAGGTTATGGCTGCAGCAAAGGTCGCAAATGCCCATGATTTCATTAGCAATCTGGACAATGGCTATGATACGGAAATTGGTGAACGGGGAATGAAATTATCTGGTGGCCAAAAACAACGTATTGCGATCGCCCGTGCGACGCTAAAAGACGCGCCAATTCTAATTTTGGATGAAGCAACAAGTAGCCTAGATAGCCGTGCCGAACATTTGGTGCAAGAAGCCCTGGATCGATTGATGCATGGACGCACGACGATGATCATCGCGCACCGTCTGAGTACTATCGCGCATGTTGACAAGATTATTACAATCAAAAACGGCCAAGTTGATGAACAAGGAAGTCCGGAAGAGTTGTCAAAAACCGGCGGTATTTACGCGCAGTTACTCGATCTACAGCTAGGTACAACAGAGCGTGCCAAAAAGAAATTGCGATCATACGATATTACAGCATAAGCGGCTGGCGCTATCGTGTATAATAGTAAACAGTATTTTTTGAAGTAAAATAGGGAGAAAATTCGGATATGGCAACGAAAAAAAGCCAGCGCATCGGTATATGGGTGATCGCTGTAGTAATGGTGATCGGAACATTGGGGTCATTCTTTGTTGTTATTTTGGCAAACGATAATCAAAAAGTTGATATCGCACAGCAACAAAAAGATTATGAAAAAATGATGGCTGATATGAAAAAACAGCAAGAAGAGCGACTCGCGACACTTCGTCCACTGGATGGCTATGCCGCAGAAGCTTTTGACGCAGCTGCCGTTACAGAACTAAAGAGCGAAGTCCTTGTAGAGGGTACTGGCGCCGAGCTGAAAGAGGATTCTGGCATGTCAATCAACTACTTTGGCTGGACAGCGGACGGCAAGATCTTTGACAGTACGAATATCAATGGAACGACAACGCCAAATGATCAGTTGAAGCTGAACGGTGTAATCAAGGGTTGGACTGAAGGCCTGACTGGCAAAAAAGCTGGCTCTACAGTCAAACTAACCATTCCTGCAGATAAAGCATATGGCACGACAGATAATGGCACCGGTCAGCCTGTTGGTCCATTGACATTTATTGTTGAGATCAAAGAAGTTAAGTAGTATACTATATATTGTATAGTAAATAGAAACGAGTGTAATGTATGAGTGATAAAATCCATGACACGGTAATGGTCGGGGCGGGACCCAGTGCACTAGCAGCTGCTGTGTATACGACGCGCGAAGATATTGAAACGGTATTGTATGAAAAGGGTGTCGTTGGCGGACTAGCTGCAATCACTGACAAAGTCGATAATTATCCAGGGTTTCCAGACGGCATCGAAGGATTGACCTTGGCTGGTCAACTGGAAAAGCAAGCTGAGCGATTTGGCGCGCAAATCGAATACGGTGAAGTTGAATCAATTCGCGAGGATGATGGCATCAAGACATTAGTCATTGATGGGGCCGAAGTAAAAGCAAAGACTGTGCTGATTGCAACTGGAAGTGATTACAATAAACTAGGCATTCCTGGCGAAGCTGAATATTACGGCCGCGGTGTCCACTACTGTGCGACGTGTGACGGTGCATTCTACCGAGAAAAGCGATTGGTTGTTGTCGGTGGTGGTAATTCTGCTGTTCAAGAAGCGATATTCTTAACTCGGTTCACGACACATATCGATCTGCTGGTGCGCAGTACTGTAAAAGCAAGTGATGTATTGCAACAAGAGTTGCAGAAATTTGTTGACGATGGCAAAATTACCGTTCATTTAGGCGCAACGCCGAATGAGATTGTCGTCACGGACGGGAAGTTCGACAAAGTGACAGCTACCGTTAATGGAGATGTAGTTGATTTTGACTCGGACGGAGTATTCATTTTCGTCGGACTAAAACCGAATACGCAATTCCTAGCGGGGAGTTCGATTGAGCTAGACGAACAAGGTTTGATCAAGACAGATCAACACCTAGAAACGACGATGAACGGTGTATTCGCGAGTGGCGATGTTCGCAGCGGTGCGACGATGCAAATTGCGAGTGCTGTCGGTGAAGGTGCAACAGCGGCGCTTGCTATCCGTGAACATCTGGATGGCATGAAGCATTCTGAAGCGTCACCTGCGCTGCAGGCAACACTGTAACAGCTACTTTCTGCAAAATAACCCATCGTAATTGATGGGTTATTTTTTATTTATTTCTTTTAGGATAGTGTCCGGATGATTGGTGACAACACCGCCAACGCCACGATGGTGCAATAGGAGTGCCGCATGCGGGCGATTGACGGTATAGACATAGATAAATAGGCCGCTCCGCTTTGCAATTTCAAGTGCGAAGCTATTCAGATATAGCCGGTGAAATCCTACCGCAGACAAACGGAGCTTGCGCTGGTAGGCGATGAACAAAAATGGGTTCTGATCGTGTAACAGCGCTAGATTAGCTGACGCATGGAGCTTTCTAATTGCCAATAACTCAGCCGCCTTGAAGGATGAAAATAGCACATTATCCCAGTCAGATTCTTTTTTGACGAAGTGATCTTGTAACAGCGCCGCGACAATTTGTCCGCTGCCTTTGCCTTTTAATTCTATATTCAGCAGGATTTTTCCATAGAATTCATCCAATACTTTCTGTAGGGGTACGATTGGGTTCTCATTGGTTTTTTCGGTTAGTTCGGATAACGTCATTCGACTGATGATCGACGCCTTGTTGTGCGTTCGCATTGTGTGAAAGTCATGGCTGAGTACGGGAATATTATCCTTGGTCAGCCGTATGTCAAATTCCAGAATATCAGCACCGGCATCGACACCGGCACGAAGTGCTTCGAGGCTGTTTTCTGGTGCGAGTCCTGCTGCGCCTCTGTGGCCAATAACTAACATATCTACCACCAGCTTAACAGATATCGTATAATAGAGGGAGTTAATAAAGGAGAAGACGTATATGGCTGACTTTAACCAAATTCTTACCCCTGGCGACGTCGAAAATGGCATTATCAATGTCGTGATCGAAATTCCAGCAGGTAGTTCACATAAAATTGAATGGAACCGCGACCTAGCAGTCATGCAGTTAGACCGGGTTGATCCGGCGATTTTTGCTAAACCAACAAATTATGGATTTATTCCGCAGACGCTTGACGAAGACGGCGATGAACTGGATGCGCTGATTATCACTGATTCACCGCTACCGACAGGTATTTTCCTGGAAGCCCGTGTCATTGGTGTGCTGCGTTTTGTTGACGACGACGAGGTAGATGACAAGATTATTGTCGTTCCTGCAGACGATCGAAACACCGGCAATGCAATCAAGAGCCTCGACGATTTGCCAAAACAGCTATTGAACCAGATCGACCACCACTTCACTCACTACAAGGATTTGAAAAAGCCCGGCAGCACTGTCGTTAAAGGCTTTGGTGACATCGAAGAGGCGAAAGCTATCATTCGCGAATCGATCACTCGTTGGAACGAAAAGTAAAAGTTACCATAATTGAAAATCGCCCGGAACCTTTCAGCACGTATTGTGCGAGGTTCCGGGCGCTTTTCAGGCACTCCACCATTTAGTGCGGGTGTTAAGACACTTCATTATTCCTCCTGAACTGGAATGGAAACAAATGCTGCCTAGGTATATCGGCGGGCAGTTGTGCGCCGATGATCGTATGAAAGTCCGAGCAGACGCCTGTTAAGGCATGTTTGCTTATGATGGCCTCGACGGTGTCGATCTGCGCATCTGTCAAAATACGACGCGAGAGCGTCTCACGTGAAATGCCGAGAACATTCCCGCAATCTTTCGGTTGATCGAAATCCATCAATAGCTGAAGCAAATCGATATCGCGAAGCTGCAGGTACAGCTTCCATACGAAGGGATCGCGACATAGTAATTGTCGAATTGGCTGTATCTTGGTTATCGTTGGTGACATTGAAGCCTATCTTGGGTGGTTGTAGGTGAAAAGGTCCTGATACAATTAATGTATCAGCAATAAATATTATATCATATTATAGACTTAAGTAAAACTACTGCTTTGCCTTGCGGGCAGCTTTGTCTCTGATGATAGCAGCAGCGCCGCTGAGCGCACCAATGATACCTAATTGGCGCAGTTGCATACGCAGTTTTGCCCGGGCATGGTTGGTCTTTACTAGATCTTGCCAAGCGGATTTCGGTAAGGATAATTTCCGTGTCACTACTTCAACGACATC
>SEAL01000090.1 GCA_004145215.1 Chloroflexota bacterium
CCAAAATAGAAATGTCCGGTTTCTCCAAAGTAAAAATGTCCGCTTTTAGAATATGCACTTTTGCAATTTCCTTAGCGGACGGTTTGATATGTTGGTGTCTATGTCGGATAAAGAACTTAAACGATTGTCGATCTTGCAGGAAATCTGTGATCAACGCATAACTCAATCCCAAGCTGCTCAGCTACTGCATATTTCAGAACGTCAGATCAGACGCTTACTGCAAAAATACAAAGCTCAAGGTCCCGCTGCATTAGCCCATGCCGGTCGTGGCCAAACCAGCAATTCCAGGCTTCCTGAAGAGATCAGACTCAAGTGCCTCAATCTGGTCGCTGAACAATTCCATGGTTTCGGACCAACTTTAGCCCATGAAAAGCTGACTAGCGTTTATGGCTTTAATATTTCAGTAGAAACCCTGCGTTCCTGGATGATTGCAGCCGATTTATGGATTCCTCGCGCCAAGCGCCTGAAACGCCCGTATCAGCCTCGATATAACCGGGATTGTTATGGTGAACTGATCCAAATTGATGGCTCACATCATGACTGGTTTGAAGGACGAGCACCTAAATGCTGTTTACTGGTGTTTATTGATGATGCCACAGGAAAATTGCAGCATTTACGCTTCTGTGAATCAGAATCAACCTTTGACTATATGATTTCAACACGCCTGTATGTTGAACAGCACGGTAAGCCCTTAGCGTTTTACAGCGATAAACATTCAGTGTTTAGGGTAAATCAAAGCAGTAAGAAAGACACCAGGATTACCCAGTTTGGACGCGTACTCAGTACCCTCAAAATCGATATCATCTTCGCTAACTCACCCCAGGCCAAAGGTCGTGTGGAACGAGCGAATAGAACACTTCAGGATCGTCTGATTAAGGAGATGCGCCTGGAAGGTATCAATTCGATTGCAGATGCGAATAAGTGGTTGCCCTGCTTTATTGAGCAATTTAATCGTAAATTTGCCAAGATGGCTTTTAATCCCAAGGATCTACACCGGACTGTCACTGAAACAGCCGAAGAGTTAGATGATGTTTTTACCTGGCGTGAACCACGCAGAGTGACGAAAAGCCTGACCATTACTTATGATAAATGTGTATATCTCCTGGAGAATACAGAAGAAAATCAGAGGTTGATCGGCAAGTATCTTGAATTTCTAGAATACCCGGATGGTACTGTGGCCATCATGCATGAAAGTCGGAAGATCAATTACAGCATCTTCGATAAATTAAGTCAGCTGAACCAGCGAGAGATTGTTGAGAATAAACGGTTGGGTGCTGTTCTGAATCATATCCAACAGCAGCATGAAGAACTGGAACAGCAAAACAAACGCAATCGTTCTCAAAAGATGCCAAGCAGACGTGCACAGAAAACAGCAATTCAACAGCGAAATCTGAATCCTGTGCTTGACTTGGAAATGTCCATATAGGACATTTCTATTTGGTTATTAGGTAGGACATTTCTACTTGGGAATAACA
>SEAL01000091.1 GCA_004145215.1 Chloroflexota bacterium
TCGGGAACTGGTCGTCCGGTGTCTGCTCAGTCGGGTAGTACTGTCGAAACATTGACTGATCTATTGCAAACAGACGCAGCAATTAATCCTGGAAACTCTGGTGGACCGTTAACGAACTTGCAAGGGCAGGTGATTGGTATTAACACCGCAATCGCGGCGGATGCGCAAGGTATCGGCTTCTCGATTCCTATCAACGCTACAAAGGGTATGCTAAAAGGCGTGCTTGCGAATGGAAAAGTAGAGCGAGCGTACGTCGGAGTAAATTATGTATCGGTAACGCCGGACATTGCAAAGCAGGAAAAGTTATCTGTTAAATCTGGCGCTTGGGTACGTGCTGATAGTGGATCCGCTGTCGTAAGCGGTAGCCCGGCCGATAAAGCTGGCATTAAAGATGGTGACATCATTACAAAAGTGAATGATATCGAAGTTGGTGATAAAGGGAGTGTTGCTAGCCTCGTGGCTGAATATGCACCTGGTGACACTGTACAGCTGACATTACTGCGTGACGGCAGGACCGAGACAGTACAGCTGACACTCGCAGCTTATCAGAATTAGCGACGAGTAACGTGTACGATGAAGCCACGAGTTTGTATGTATTCAAACTCGTGGCTTTTGCATTCGCGGATAATGGCTTCATGCTGACGTGGGTCGGCCTCTAATAGTAATGTGCCGCCAGGGTTGAGCAAGTCTTCAGCCTGTGGGATCAACTGGTTAATCAGCGCGAGACCTCCCTTGGATGCGTACAATGCCAGCTCGGGTTCTGCGTGAGTTTCGGGTGATACGTCCCATTCTGTGTCGACGTAGGGTAGGTTGGCGACAATTATGTCTAGCCGCTGTACTTGTCCGCGCAGCAAATCGCCGCGTTCGACTTTGACTGATGCATCGAGTTTTTTTGCGTTCCACTCTGCAACATTCAGTGCATGTCGGCTGATATCCAGTAACATTACATCCAGGTCTGGAAATTCTAACTTCGCCGTAATCCCCAGACAGCCACTGCCGGTACCAACATCAATCAGTGATTTTTTATTGGGAATTAGTGCTGGTGTTGACGGCAATAGTTCTTTTAAAATTTCGATAATCGTTTCTGATTCCGGACGGGGAATTAGGGTCGCGGTTGTGACCTTGAACTGGCGCCCGTAAAATTCCTTGTGCCCGACTATGTAGGCGATTGGGGTTCTGTCTAATCGCAAATTCAACCGAGCATCGGCAATTTCTTGGCGGTGCGGTTCGATCATTTGATCATCGTGAGCATGTAAGTAGGTGCGCGGTCGATGGATGGTGTGGGCGAGAATGATTTCGGCGTCTAACCTGGCGGAATTGATGTCGGCAGTGGTGAGTCGCTGCGTTGCATCGGCAACCCATTGTTTAATTGTTACTGGCATTTGCTGCCGCCAGTTCTCGTTCGTAGGCTTGGAGGTTTTCAACCAGGTCATCGATACTGCCATTCAGTGCAGCGTGATTCGGTCGCTGGAACGCGCTGTACGCGGTGCACGCCTGATTCAAATTTCAACTGTGCATACGGCGCGTCACCTTTGACTGCAAAAACAACTTCCTTGTATCCGCCAGTATCATTCGCACTTTCGCTCATTAGTTCAGTCTTCAAATTATGGGCTTCACAGTAGCGCAAATACATACGATATAACTCTGCTGCAAACAAGCTAGCTTCGTCACCACCTGCACCTGCGCGGATTTCGATAATGACATTCTTCTCGTCGTTAGGATCTTTCGGCGCCAGCATGACGAATAACGAATCTTCCAGTTCGGCTAGTTTTGTTTCGGTTTCTGACACTTCGGCTTTCGCTAGTTCAGCCAGCTCATCGTTGCCGCCAGCCAGCTCTTTGGCTTCGATCAGTTGCGATTCTAATGTCTGACGCAGCATCGCCTTTTCGAGGATTGCTTCGAGTTCGGTGAATCGTTTGTTCTTGCCGCTAAACTCTGGGTCAGAATAGGCATTCGGAGACGCCAAAAATTCACCGAGTTCTTGTTTTTCGGTCGTTAGGTCGGTAATGTTCAGGCTAATTTTTGGCATTAGGCACCTTTATTATTATGTTTAATGTGTTGT
>SEAL01000092.1 GCA_004145215.1 Chloroflexota bacterium
CTCCTGAATTATCAGGGCGGGGAGTGAGGAACAAGGAGTTCAAAATTATGGCAGTATCTGTCGATATTAAAGATCTGCTTGAAGCTGGTGTTCACTTTGGACACAAAACCAGCCGATGGCACCCAAAAATGGCACCGTACATTCACAGCAAACGCCAGGAAAGTCATATTATTGACTTGGTAAAAACTGTTGACGGACTAGAAGTGGCTCTGCCATTCCTAACCAAGGTTGCAGCAAGTGGCAAACAAGTTTTGTTTGTTGGCACAAAAAAGCAAGCAAAAGACGCAGTCAAAGCTGCAGCTGAAAAATCAGGTCAGTCATATGTGACTGAACGCTGGATTGGCGGAATGCTCACAAACGTTGCGACAGTGACTCAGCAGTTGAAAAAACTACGTGACCTAGAAAAGCGAATGGCTGCAGGCGACCTAGACAAGCGCTACAATAAACTAGAAGTACAGCGATTCCAAGAAGAAATCGATGAACTGAACTTAAAATACAGCGGCATCAAGAACCTAAGCGGTAAACCAGGCGCAGTTGTCGTCCTAGACGTTAACACTGATGCAAATGCAATCAAAGAAGCAAAGACGCTGGGCGTACCAGTCGTTGCTGTTGTCGACACAAACGCAGATCCAACTCCTGTTGACTATGTGATTCCAGGAAACGACGATGCAATCAAGGGCGTACAGTTACTACTTGATTACTTTGTTGCTGCAGTTGCAGAAGGTGCCGGTTCACAAAAACCAGTTGATGCAAAAGAGGAGAAATAAGCGATGGGCGTAACAGTTGAAGATATCAAAAAGCTAAAAGAATTGACCGGAATCGGCCTGACTGATGCGAAAAAAGCATTGGTTGAAGCTGACGGTGATTTTGACAAAGCACTTGAAGCAATGCGCAAAAAGGGCCTGACAAAAGCCGAGAAAAAAGGCGACCGCGAAACGCGTGAAGGCCTAATCGAGAGCTATGTCCACAGTGGCCGAATTGGTGTCATTGTCGAAGTGAACTGCGAAACTGATTTCGTAGCACGTTTGCCGGAATTCAAGGAATTCGCACACCAAATCGCAATGCAGATTGCAGCAATGTCACCAAAGTACCCAACACTCGAAGATGTTCCTACAGAAACGTATGAAGCGAAGAAGAAAGAACTACTCGAGAGTGATGCACTCAAAAGCAAGCCAGCCGAAATGGCCGACAAAATCGTTGAAGGTCAGTTGAAAAAACACTTCGCCGAGCAAGTCCTTGCAGAACAAGCGTTTATCCTTGATGACAGCATGACTGTTGATCAGCGCATCAAAGAACAAATCGCAAAGAGCGGTGAAAACATTCGTATTTCACAGTTCAAGCGAATTGAACTTGGCGTGAACGAATAAATCGACACGTAAAATACAAAAGAGGCCTCATTACGAGGTCTCTTTTGTTGTGG
>SEAL01000031.1 GCA_004145215.1 Chloroflexota bacterium
ACTTCGACACCAGCTGCATGCAGAGTGTGATAGGTTAATTTTGCATCGTAGGTGATGACCTTTGTCTGTTCCAGCGAACGCCAAAAATCTGCCGATACGTCTGTTACCGGCTTTGCAAAGACGTGCTGGGCATCGATTGACAGCCATAGATCCTGATTATCTGGGCTCAGATGAATGAACGATTCTTCAGCCTGACTAATATCGAGTACCTCGGGCCATGCAACAACTTCTAATGATTCGCTTGGACTTGCAGTTTCGGTGAACAAACTTTCCTGTCCTGTCGGCGTGGCAGTTTGCTGCATATGTTTCGGCAATCGCTTTACGAGTGAAGTGAATTCTAATTTTTTCAAAATATCTGCGACTCGCACCAGATCAGTGTCGGCAACATCTGCCGCATCCCAATCCAGCTGCACAGGCGCATCAATCCAAATACGACCAACTTCCTTGCTGATATATGCCATTTCCTTACCGGCTTCTAGTTTTTTAGCAACCGTCGGCTTGATATCGTCCAGATGTTCATAAATTGCATCCAATGTGTCGTATTCTTGCAGCAACTGAATGCCCGTTTTTTCACCAACGCCAGCCACGCCAGGGATGTTATCGCTACTATCGCCCTTTAGCGATTTCAGATCTAGAAATTGATCGACCCGTAGGCCATATTTTTCTTCGAAATGGGCAACGTCGAATTCTTCAATATTACTCAGTCCGTTTTTAATCGCATACAGTTTTGTCGTCGGACTGACAATTTGCAGCGCGTCCAGGTCACTCGTCAGCAAGTCCGTTTCGACACCCCGATCAGCCGCCTGTTTTGCAAATGCACCCAGAATGTCATCCGCTTCATAATCGTCCAGTTCGTATAACGGCCAACCGAACGCATCCAATAGTTCGTGCAAAATTGGAATCTGCTCGTAAAAATCAGGAGGCGCAGCTTTTCGTCCCGCTTTGTATTCAGGATAAATTTCGCGGCGTTTACGAATATTCGTTTTGGGTTTGTCCCATGCGACAGCGACGTAATCAGGCTCTAGTTTTTTGATTAGTTCTATCGCCAAACTAGCGAACCCAAATACTCCACCGGTCGGCGTGCCGTCCTTTAGGCTGAGATTAGGCATCGCGTAATAGCCCCTGTAAAAAATAGATTTTCCGTCGATTACTGCCAGTCGTTTTGTCATACATCCAGTATAACTCACTTGTTAGGTCAAGAATACTCGGGGAGGTATAGCGTTCAATGTCGTTTGACCCCTATGCGGTTCTAGGGTAGTATCAATACACTATGTCTGATAGCTTTCACCTCGCCATCATCCCCGACGGAAATCGCCGATGGGCAAAGAAAAACGGCCTCACTGGCTATAAAAAACTCTACGATGAAGGTATCGATCGCACATTAGAAGTGACTGAAGCGGCCTTTGATGCTGGCGTCACTCACCTGTCACTCTGGGGTAGTTCGCATGCCAACATCGCCGACCGGACTGGCGATTTTTTCCTCAGCATGGACAAACTCTACCGCGACAATGTTCGTCGTTTTGCAGACCACTCAATTATCGAACGTCACGACGTCAGAATCCAAGCAATCGGCGAGTGGCGCGACAGTCTCAGCCGCGAAACGATCGAAGTTATCGATAGCGCCGTTGCAAAAACTAGCCATAGAAACGGCAAGGTCCTCACCCTACTGCTCGATTACAGCGGAACTCGCGAACGCGCCGCCGCTCTGATACAAATACAGAATGCGAATATCAGTGTCAATCTAGAAAATGCAAATGACATACTCCGCGATCAATCCTGGACGGGGTCACTGCCAAGTGTTGATCTGATCATACGAACCGGCGCTTGGATTGACCCGCACAATAGCGCAGGATTTCTGGGACTACTCACGGACGAAGCGCAGTATGCATTCCCGGAAGTATTGTGGCCAGACTTTACACCAGAACTATTGCAAGCGACATTAGATGATTTTTCTAGCCGCGAACGTCGTTTAGGGAAATAATTACGATCGTCGCTCGATAGCGAACTGCACCAATTTTACTAAAAATGACTCTGGCATATCGCCTAGTGCGTTGATAGCCGAGGTCGCGTATTCGGCCGCTTTTTCGACAGCATATTGACGTGCACCAGTATCCTCGAATAATGCGCGCAGCGTATCACACTCTAACTTTGTCGCATTGCGATTACCAAGCGTGCGATTAACAACCTCTAGCTGTATCGGTGACGCGTGTTTTCGTGCGTGCGACACCAGTAGCGTCACTTTGCCTTCACGAATATCGTCGTCAGCACTTTTACCACTTTCAAAACTATCTCCGAACGTACCCAGGATATCATCGCTAACGTATTAATAATGTCTTCACGCTTGATCCGATTTGGTGCGGCTTCATTATAAATGTCATTAATCTGCCCAACCAGCGTCACGCCAATATCTTGGTTCAACAATTCAGCCGCTCTCGTTTTCGCGGAATCCGGTGCCGGCAGCGTTGCCATTTCGCTCATCGCGCGATGGCTCGCCAGCATCGCTGCATTCATCGCTTGGCTCGCTCCGTAGTGTGTGCCATTTCCCAGCAGTCCTGATTCAGCATGGAGCTTTTGCAAATACATATGCGTCGACAATCCACCGCGACGCATATCTGAATTATCGGCAATGTCATCCATGATTAGCAGATATGCCTGGACCAGTTCGATCACCCGAGCAGCACCAACAGCAACTTCTTTTCGCGTCCCACCGTGCAAGTAATAGCTTTCCATCGCTAGTGCACCGCGGACACGCTTGCCGCCTCTATTTACGAGCGTCAGCAAACTATCCAAAACGTCCAGTGACGCCGAAGTGTATCGACCGCTCCATTCATTTCGCCATTCATGGGAAAATTTAGTCAGATCGGCATCTATGACGGATTTATGAGCAAGTATTTGTTGAATCATCTTTACCTCATTATACTCCCCTGTTTTCATCTGTTATACTAAAATATAATGACACATCACGAAAACGTAAAAATCGTCGCTTTCGTCGGGCTACCCGGCGTTGGAAAAAGCTCGGCAGTCGATTACCTGACAGAAAAAAATTATCCAAAAGTATACTTTGGTGGCGTTATCCTGCACGCTGTCAATGAAGCAGGTCTGGACATCACCCCAGAAAATGAAAAATATATCCGCGAAAAATTACGTGCTGACGAAGGCAATGATGCCGTAGTCAATCGAATCAATCAGCAAATCAGAGACTTGATTGCATCCGGACAACGTCGCATTATCGCCGACGGTCTATACAGCTGGACTGAATACAAAATTATGAAAAAAGAATTTCCTGGCGAATTAACAACCGTTGCGATCGTCGCGCCAAAGCACCTCCGACACCACCGCCTACAGACGAGACCCATTCGCCCATTAACCGAAGACCAAGCCAATCAGCGAGATTGGGCAGAAATTGAAAATCTGGAAAAAGGCGGCCCGATCGCCATCGCCGACCACACGATCATCAACAACAAAGACCTCAACCACCTCTATTCACAGATAGACGACGAACTAAATCACATCAACTTTTACAGTTAAGGTCAGTGTGACGCTTATGCTATACTGATAGGCAATGAAAAAGCCCTCTCGTGGATTCACAATTGTCGAATTATTGATCGTTATTGTCGTCATTGGCATACTCGCCGCCATCACGATCGTGTCATTCAATGGCGTACAAAAACGAGCGGCAAATACTGCGCGCGAAACCGAACTTCGATCTTGGCAAAAAGTATTTGAAGTGTACAAGGCCGCGAACAATGGCGTGTATCCTGGACCAGCGACTGGTGCTGAATGCCTGGGCGAAAACTTCCCTGTTGGTAGTGGTGGCGTGCGGCGCTGCCGCTCATTAAGTGATGACGCCTACAGCTATCAGCAAACTGCAAACGCCGCAACGATGACACAGATTAAAACGATTGCCAATCTGCCTAACAGTAGTCGCACACCAGTTGGCGCATTTATTGGACCGTTCGCATTCTATGACACTTCTATCATTACACTTGTTGGAGTATTTTCAGCCCAAGACGCGGCGTCTAGCTGCCCATCTGGCCTGACATATACCCCAAGTGGAAACGCCGATGTCGCCGCCTGTACAATCATTTTGACACGCTAATACAGCCTACCCTATATTAAAAGCGAGACTCACTATGAGCCTCGCTTTTATTTTTGAACCACTACTTCTAGCTAAGGTATTCGTGCAGCTTGCGCGCATCTTTGTGCTTGCGCAGTTTCGCCAGAGCCTTGGCTTCGATTTGACGGATTCGCTCACGGGTCACGGCAAATTCTTGGCCGACTTCTTCCAACGTGTGAGATTTGCCATTTTCTAGGCCAAATCGCATCTTGATGATCTTTTGTTCGCGATCAGATAGTGTCGATAGCACCGACTGAACTTGCTCTTTCAGCAATTGATTTGTTGCAGACGCTTCCGGCGTTTCACCTTCTTCGTCTTCGATAAAGTCACCCAGAACGCTTTCGCCATCATCTTCGCCGTCGCGGCCAACACCAGCATCCAAACTGGTAATGTCCTGCTTGATCTTGATGACATATTCAACCTTGTCCGGTTCCATCTCCAACTCTTTAGCCAGCTCTTCAATAGTCGGCTCGCGGTTTAACTCTTGGGTCATACGACGCTGCGTACGGAGTAATTTGTTGATCGTTTCAACCATGTGCACAGGAATACGAATCGTACGCGCCTGGTCAGCGATCGCACGTGTAATCGCCTGACGAATCCACCATGTTGCATAGGTACTGAATTTGAACCCTTTGTCCGGGTCAAACTTTTCAACTGCACGCAGCAAACCGGTATTACCTTCTTGGATCAAATCCAAGAAATCGAGGCCACGTCCACTGTAACGCTTTGCAATCGACACGACCAAACGCATGTTAGCTTCGGCCATCTTGTCTTTTGGCTTGCTCAGTTTTACCATTTTCGCGTGAACTGCGTCCCGCTCTGGCTTTACTAATGCTTCATCGGCAAGTAGGGCTTGAGTCTGCTCCAACTCTTCACGATTTGCAACAATTTTTTGCGCTAGCTCTAACTCTTCCTCGGCATTCAACAGTGGAATTTTACCAATTTCGCGTAGATATAGACGAACACTGTCGTCACTAACATCATCAAAATACTGGTTGCTGTTCAGGGTATCAGCATCTGCCTCTTCTTCATCGATCAGGTCATCAATCGCAGGTTCTTCGATGTCCGTAATTCCGGAAACCGGAGTCGCATCAGTTGCATCAACTAGTTCATCATCTTTGGTCAGATCGTCATTATCAGCCACTACTTTTCTCCTCGTATTATTCGATTTATCTTCATCAATAGTTCGTTCGCTAGTTCATCATTACCGTCATTACGGGCAATTGATTCTTGGCGCAATAACTCTTCTTTTGTTTCGTTTTTTTGGTAATTTGACTGCAGAGATCGCAGGACGTCGGCGGCTGTATTGATGCGATTATTTTCGCGCCACTCTAATTTGTCCACGTCTGGGTGTAATAGTAACATTGTGACATACTTCTCATCTTCGTGCAACTCACCAGGGACAGATTCGACAGCATGGCCTATATGACCTTTCAGATAAGTCGCGACATTCTGTCGACTTGCGTCCATAAACTGCAGTGGATCGATCGATTTGAGCATATCTTGAATATGTGGGTCGCGCAGCGCCACTGCTAGCAGGATATCCTGATTACGTGCATGGCTTTTATACGGACCAGATTCGCTTGTTCTTGCAACTTGGCGCAATTCTTTCGTTGGCTCGGCCTTACTCTGGGCAATTTTTTGACTCAGCGCAGACAAACTGGAATCGGCCATTGTCGCAATTTTTTTCAAATAATGTTCTTTTTCAATCGGATCACTCAGCGCGCGAATAACCGCCAGTCCGGCCGTTGTAAATGCGCGCTTTCCACTAGCGCTGGACATGTCTTCGCGTTGACTATATTGATCCAGCACCCAGTCAACAACCGGTTGCGCCGTATCGATCGCTTGCTGCCACAACTTTGGATCTTGCTGAATCAGTTCATCTGGGTCTTTAGCTTCGCCTGGAAGCGTAATGATCTTTAGGTCAACACCAACCGCCTGTGCGATAGGAATCGCGCGCTCGGTTGCCGCCAAACCGGCCTTGTCGCCATCGAATGCCAGGCGCATATTACCCGATAACCGTGACAATGCCCGCAGATGATGTTCGGTCATCGCCGTCCCAGCCGTCGCTACAACCTGCTTGATGCCAACCTGGTGGCTACTGACGACGTCGAGATTGCCTTCAACGATAACAGCATAATCGTTTTTACGAATCGCCTCTTTTGCTTGACTCAAACCAAACACGTGTCGACTCTTGTCATACAGCAATGTCTGCGTCGTATTTAGGTACTTCGGCGCCTTTGGATCATCGGCAATAATCCTCGCTGTAAATCCAATTACTTGGCCCGTTCCATCCATCAGCGGCACTGTCATGCGGCCACGGAACATATCACTACCGAACCGGTTTGTCAGTCCACCGTCGTCCAGTTCGCGACGAGTAAATTGTTTGCGCAGCAAAAACTGCACCAATGCATCACCAGCAGTCGGTGCGTATCCGATGCGAAAATCTTGAACGATTTCTTTGCTCAGTCCACGTTTTTTGAACACATACTCAATAGCATGCTGATTGCTCAGTAAGCTCTGCTGATAGTACTTTGCCGCTAGATCATGCGCTTCACCGAGCCGACGCTTTTTGGCTGCAATTTCACCGCTCCCCTTACTACTATAAATACTCAGATCGACACCAGCTTTACGCGCCAGATGCTCCAGAGATTGTCGAAAATCCATCCCTTCGACTTCCATGACGAACGCAAATATATCGCCGCCCTTGTTGGACGAAAAGTCATGCCAAATATGTTTGTCCGGACTAACGAAAAAGCTGGCTGTTTTTTCACCACTAAACGGACTCAACCCTTTAAAGTTGCGCCCCGCTCGTTTCAGCTGAACATATTCACCAATAATGTCTTCGATATTCAGTCGCGCCCGTACCTCTTCTTTGGCATCCTGCATATATCTAGTATACCTCTGTTAGATAGGTTTAGCCAATCAGATAATTTATTCAGTAACCTCCTTTAAAAACCAACCCATTTATGCTTAAATAGAAACCAAATGTATCCAAACCAACAACCACCTCAAAACGGTCAACAAAACGGGTTCCCGCCGCAACAGCAGCAACCCAACAATAATTACCCGCAAACACCGGGATATGGCCCCCAACCTCAGCCAACATATGCTGTTGATTACCTTGACCAAATTGCGCCGCCACCGCCGCGCGCCTCTTTCCTCAGCGGATCGTTTGGCAAAATCCTCATTATCCTAGCCGTCGTGCTGGTATTTGCAATCAGCTTGATCATCGCCCTTGGCGGACAGAAAAAAACAGCTGATACCGAAGCAATGGCGGCAAAACTCGAAAACATTACACGCGTCGTCGATGAACAACAAAAAGAAATCAAAAGCGCCAATCTATCGAATACCAACGGCAAATTACGTCTTGGCCTGACAAACATAGAACGCGAAACACTCGATCTACTGGCTCGCGCCGAGGTGAAGCGTTCTAGCTGGAGCAAAGAAGAAATCGCCAAGCAAAAAGCCTTACGCACCGAAATGACAGAAAAATTCGAAGACGCCAGGCTCAGTGCCAACCTCGACCGCGTCTATGCCCAAGAAATGGCCTACCAGACAGAACTTATGATCAATGAATTTGAAATCATCGCCAAAAAGACACCGGGGCAAGCTTTTAAAGATTACTCAAAATCAGCAATCGACAACCTCAAACCGATCAACAAAGAATTCGCCGAATTCGACGAATCAAAAGATTAAATAACGATTCCTGACACAAGTCGGTGGCTCAATCGGGCTAGATCAAATATCTCATCGTTTGATAGCTGCCCAGTACAAATAATAGTGTTCCAATGTTTTTTACTCAGGTGATACCCGGGCACAACTGTTTCGTATTTTTCACGCAGGTTTTCCGCTAGCAACGGGTCACATTTCAGACTCACACGGAGCGGTTTGCTATTTTCCGCGACAATCGCAACAATCTTGCCGTCCGGCTTTGTGCCGTATTTGTACACTGCAGAATCTTCCCCGAACGGATAATCCAACCATACGTCAGGCAATGTCATAATGAATGCTTCGAACTCTTTGTGCGTCATACCTACACTCTTACCTTTCCTAGATAATACTTTAACTCCATGATGCTTCCACGAATATCACCCAATGCGCGATGCTCTTCTGGTTTAGCAAATCGCTTCTTGAATTTTCCCTCCATCACTACCTTCCAGGCAGTAACGTCTAGCATACGATAGTGTAATCGATCATCTAACCGGTGCCATTCATTCGTAATAAAGCGTCGATCCTGATGAATTGAATTTCCAGCAAGTAGCACTGGAACACCCGCTTCGAAATGCTGATCCAAAAACTCAAGTAGTTCGTTTTCGACCGTGCGGCCATTCTTTGCATCGTCAGAATTGTTCTGATTCACCAATGCATCGCGCGCTTCGGGGTGCGCATCCCAGAATGCTTTGCCGACATTCATGCGATCTTCGACTAGGCGCGGCCCGACTTTTTTAGCCGCTTCATACGTTGCAATTTCATTGAAATCCCAATCCGTCGCAATCGCCGCCACTTCCAAAATTCTATCTTCAATCGGGTCCAGTCCCGTCATCTCTAGGTCAACCCAGAGTATCTTCGCGTGTTTTGTCATATACACCAGTATAAACTATTTAATTATCTGGTGTGAATTGCAACGAAAGCGAATTGATACAGTATCTTTGATCTGTCGGAACACCCAACCCCTCGCCCTCGAATACATGACCCAAGTGGCTACCGCAGGTCAGACACGTCACTTCGGTTCGTGACATACCTAACGTTAGTATTATTATACATCGATTATCTGAATGACTACTGAATGTTATTTGCTTTTCGGAATTTCTGTATCCAAGGTAGTTTATCGATCGTTTTACGCATATCTACATAATCAGAATTGTAGCGGTCAACATCAACTCCCATTTTAGCACCGGAAACTTGACTGTCGTATTCGAAAGGTTTTAGATTCACAACACCAGCGACAATTACTCTGGAATAGGTGCCGTAGTCAGTCAAGCTGTTGTCTTCATACAAAAGCTTGTCCACCCACACCCTTCCACTTTCATCGGCGGCCATATGCCATTGCACGTTCTCATTCATGTATACCGAATCATACACCCGTACAACCGCATTTCCTGCTATCGTATGATTAATGTCGTACTGATACTTAGAACCGCGATCGAAATCGGGCTCGAAGCCCTTTGGCAGCTCTACCTTTCCAAGCTTTTCCCGAACATTTTCCATATCCATACCGAACGAATCAAACCCGGATCCTGGCAAGCATACATCGAGATCTTTTCCGCCCGATACCTTTTCACAAGTTGCAGATAGGTACGAATCAACCTTAGCATTCTCGCCGTACAGCTTGTGAATACTAAAGTGATCGAGTATCTCCTCGTCATCATGTAGTCTGATCGGATTTTGCGTCGTTTCTTCGTTGAGTATCTTATTGAGGGCTTCTGGTAATTTTGTCATTTGAACATACCCACCGAAATCACTGAGATCGCTCGTTAAATCACTAGTACCTTTGTCAAGGCGCCCCATCATGTACGCTGGAGAGACCCTCCATCCACCATCACTGTTGGATTTATAAAAGCAACGCGGTACAATAGCCCCCGATTCATCATTTTTTGTATAACCTATGACATAAGGCCGTTCAGATCCTTCTCCTCCGGTATGGAGCATCGATGACAAAAATATTTCCCGTCCATCAATTTCAATACCGCGTGTAGGCTGAAAATTTGTTTCAACAACGATCGCTTCTATGGATGGAGCAACGGTATCCCCTCCTCGCTTTAGCCGTTCAGCGAACGCATTTATAGTATGCTTATCTATGTCCTTTACCTGCATTCGGTCCGAATTTGCTTCTACAATCTGAGCAAAATTAAATGCAGCGCTTACATCAATATCAAGTTGTCGCTTGGGTTCGTCTCTTCCATCTATAGCCCTCGACCCCAAATTACGTAAATATTGAGAAATATCTTGAACGAATATTGCGTTATGCGCATCGGGGTTATGCTCTTCCTCAATAAACGGCGTATCTCCGTCATAAAAATACCGTACCAGATTGGTCCCGTTCGAAGAATTAAGGTCTGCGACCTCTAGCCTTCCATGCTCACTGACCCTAAAGGATATGTGCTTTCGAGAGACAGTGTCAGGGAGTTCAAATACTTTCTCTGCTTTTGACGATTCCCGTCCTATTTCGAAAACATCACCAGCCCTGAGTGCCATATAGCCTTTTTTAGACGAATCAGCATCTACATACGTTTCAGGTTGTGTAACTATATACTGAACGCCTGGTGCCCATAACCTATCGCCATACATTTTTCTTCCGCTTTCATCAACGCTTGCATTACGAACATCTATAATATCGAAATTATTACGTACAGAAACACCATCATGACTGGCGTTTTCGCGACCAGCAAAAACTGTCGCTGTTCTGCGCGAGCCTTGCTCGTGCATGTCGAATTCATCGCCCAATAGGTAGTTCGTCTCGGGGCTTAGCCGCTGTCGTAAATTTTTATCGATGAAACCTGCTTTTGGCGAAGAGTCAATGCTCATATGTTTGTTTTTGTTATCCTTATTTAAACATTAGCATAATATATGTTAAATGTCAATAATGATTACCAGTATGTATAGTTTACTTGACATTATGTTAAGTAAACTATACATTAGAAACAGAAGGAGGTGAACTATATGCTAGATTTTTATCAACAATTAACAGCTATCACCGAACAAGTTCCTGTTATCATCCAACTACTAACATCCTGAGCGTCGTACTGGTGATCGTTCTGGCCGACAAAGTCCGTGAATGGCGGCGCAGTCATCACATCAAAGAATCATCGGAGCGACAGAAAAAAGTGAAGCGTGCCATTCACAAATACGGCATACCAGGAGCCTCATTAGCAGGACCGCTAATTACCGGTACGCACGCAATGGCATTGATCGCTATGGCTAGCGGCGCACCACGTCGCACCGTCATTATCTGGCAAATCATCGCAATTACAGTTTGGGGAGTCATCGGTGGTGTATTGGCCGCAATTGGCGTTGATATTTTAGCGAGCCGCGCTTGATGCGATTGCAAAATCAATTAAAGCAAGTTCGTCAGCAGCATTCGCTGAGTCAGTCGGAATTAGGAAAATTAGTCAACGTCACTAGGCAGACAATCGCATTTATCGAAAAATCGGAATTTGCGCCCAGCGTTACGTTAGCCCTACGACTAGCCGGCGCATTAGAAATACCCATAAACGAGCTATTTTGGCTCGAGGAAGAATCAATATGAAACCACTCTTTTCCGCTCGTTCACCGTTATGGCAAATTGCAGCCGTTATTATCCTCTACCCCCTGCTGATGCTGATCGCCTATGCCCGGTCGCGCATGATTACCGCACGCGCAACCCGATTAGTGTATCGTTTTCACACCTTTGCATTACCCCTCGCTGCAGTCTTACTCATTTATTTGCCGCTATCAATCTACTCTGCACTCAGTTGTTTATTCGTATTATCCTTGGGTCACTATGCTACGTATTGGTATGCAATCTGGCCCGCATTCAAAGAATCCGAAGAAGAATAGACTATAAAGGAAAACACCGCCTCACTTCGAGGCGGTGTTTTCCTAAATTTGAACTAATTTATGATTCCTTCTTTTTGTCCAAACGATCTAATTTTGCGAAGTGAATAAAGAGATAGATAACCAGAGCAGTTGCGATAAGTGTGATCAATGACGCCAGGATTGCGCCCCATCCAATTGCCACTTCTTCTTGGCCGGTTGCAGTATTTTCTGCAATTAATACCCATTTCAAACTGACTGTTGCGCGGTCTTTTGTTACCTGTGCTTTTTCGACCGCTTTCGCGCGGGCTGTTGCTACCTTTGAAGGCTTTTTTGCTGTCTTTTTCTCTGCCATAAAAACTCCTTGCTTAATATAATGCCATTGTACTGATTCTAGAGGGAATGTAAAGTATAGGCGATACTAAATTACTTAAAAATAGCGAGAGACAGGATGCACTTGCAGTAGCCTGGCGATGGACAATTTTCCATCGCCAGGCTGTCAAGCATATTTAGCGATACAGCAACATTAATCGAGAAATTCTCGACCTCGCTGCGTGATCGAAACAACGATCAATTTATCGCGGACCTTAGCGTTCTTCTTGCCGTTTTGGTAGGTACTCGAAAGCTTAGATCCCACTTTCGAGACCATGCCCTTTCCGTCTTGATCCTTGACTGCCAGCCTATTGATTATCTCACGACAACGCTGGTTGCTTATTGTCTCCCATGCGGGATGAAAATTGACCAGCTGACTGCCAATCTCGAATCCTCGATCATCGTGTGTAGATAGGTACTCGATTTGACCAGCCCTCTCAAGGCATTTCAGAAAATAACGGTCTGTTACGACGAGCTGTGGAATTGGCATCGACTGCCTCTCTCGGTCACCAGATAAAGTAGTGTCTTTATCTGTCCTTATATCAACTATAAAACTTTCATCGTATAAAAGCAAACGACTACATCTGTGACGGGATTTCGATCCCCAGGATACTCAGTCCGTGCGTAAACACATGACTGACTTTCTGGAGCACTGCGATACGCGCAGCACGTTCACTATCCGAAGCATCCATGACGCGGGTTACCTCGTAATAGCGGTTCATTTCACGCGCCAATTCATATAGGTATGTCGCTATCTTGTGCGGCTCTAGGTCACGTGCAGCTAACCGGACAACGTCTGGATATTCTAGTACCTTTAGCAGCACTGCCTTTTCGGCTTCATAATCATAACTGTCGTCAGCAGATTCGACCGAACCAACGTCGCGTAAAATTTTATTCACACGCACTGCCGCATATTGAATATATGGTCCGCTGAACCCAGTCAGCGCAAAAATGCTATCCCAGTCAAACAAAATATTTGTTCGGCGATCAGCAGCAAAGTCACTGAACTTTATCGCGCCTACGGCAATTTTTTTAATGTCTTCTTCCGAGATATCACGGCCGTCAACGATCGCGCGGGCTTTTTGTTCGGCCATATCCAGTAATTCTTCCATCAGAACGACACCCTTGCGGCTACTCATTTTTTCACGCGTGCCATCTTCGTTAGTTTGATCAATCATACCAAACCACAGGTGAACTAATTCTGTATTGATGCCAAGTTTTTTTGCCATAGCAAAAAGTTGGCTGAAATAAAATTGTTGTTCGCTACCGGCAGCATACACAACCCTATCTGGACGCCACGTTTCCTCGCGGTATAATATCGTCGCTAGATCCGTCGTTGCATACAACGCCGCACCATTACTCTTTTGCACCAATAACGGTACATCAAATCCAAAATCATCCAGAGGAACAATAATGGAGCCGTCAAGATTCTGCACGGCAACACCTTCGTGGAGTAATTTTTGAACCGCCAGCTTTCCTTTTGGCGCAAAGAACGCTTCACCTAGTTCATGGTCAGTCGATATGCCCAATCGACTCATAACAGAATGGATATGTTCTAGGCTGATTGCATTAAATCGTCTACTGTAATCCATCGCTTCTGGATCGCCATTCTCTAAACGAAGTAACCATTCTTGCACCTGACTAGATAAAATAGACTCACCCGCCGCTTGCTCGTCTTTGAGCGCTTTTTTGGTCTCGATATAGACGCGACCTAATTCATAGACACCGTCTTTTTCCAGCTGCTGTACACTGCTGTATTCCAAAAATCCAACGACCCAAACGCCAAACGGTGCACCATAATCACCCAGATGATTATCTGTCACTACTGACCAGCCAGTCACTTCCATTAATCGTTTGACCGCCCAGCCTTGATTGCCTGGACGCAAGTGCCCAATACTATATGGTTTTGCCATATTTGGGCTCGGATATTCGACGATGACCGTTTTGTCGGCTCCGTCGTTATTACCGCCATAGCTATCCGACCAATCATTGTTCAGGCTCGTCGCAATGCCCTTTGCAGCGACGCGCAGGTTGATGAATCCAGGTCCCGCAATAGTCACTTCCGTAAAGTCGCCTGATTCACGTAACTTATCAGCGATTGCTTCGGCGATTTCACGAGGGTTTTTACCAACTGGTTTTGCCAGTTGCATCGCTACATTTGTTGCATAGTCACCAAATTGTGGATCGGGACGAGTTAATTTTACTTCGGTATCGTGACCGAACAATTCTTTTATTACCTGAGAGATTTTCGTATTCATTATCATTATTATACCAGAGCGAACCAAAAACGACCTCTGATGAGGCCGCTTTTGTAGCGTTCGGGCGACTAAATTGCTTCGTCGGCAACAAAATAATCTTGTTCGATGTCGTCAACCATGACGCCACCCGAGACTGGGCTAATACCTTTTACGGTGTGTAGCAGATAACGCAAAACATGCGTGTCATCGGTGTGTTCAATGATTTGATTGTGATCTTGATGCATATATTTTTTTGTTTTATGTAACCTTTATATATTCATCATATCACTAATGCTTTAAATTGTCAATAGTAGTGCTATTTTTTGGCAGGTTGCATAGCCGCATCAATAAGCCCCAAAAACAGTGGATGAGCGCGATTCGGACGGCTTTTTAGTTCTGGGTGTGCCTGCGTTGCAACAAAATAGCTGCTCGTTGGCGCTTCGACAAATTCTACTAATGTTCCATCAGGTGACGTACCACTGATAACTAATCCACCTTTCTCTATGTCTGCTTTGAATGCTTGGTTCACTTCATAGCGATGACGGTGACGCTCGGTAATAGCTGTAGCACCATAGACCTCCGCAGCCTTGCTACCGGCAATCAGCGCTGCAGGGTAATCACCTAGTCGCAATGTACCACCAGTTGATTCTTTACCCGACTGACCATCCATAATATAGACAACATCATATGGCGTCTCTGCGTCAAATTCCGTGCTATGTGCATTCACTAGACCGGCTCGTCTGGCTGCGGCAATAACCGCCACTTGCAGCCCTAAGCAAACCCCTAAATACGGCATACCTGTTTCGAGTGCATACGTCGCTGCGGCGATCTTGCCATTTGTTCCACGCTCACCGAACCCACCGGGTACCAGTAGCGCATCAACTTGCTTGAAGTCAGATTCATCGGCAGTTTCAGCATTAATCCATCGAATTGTTAGGTTAACTTCTTTGTTCCAGGCGGCGCTCTTTAACGCCTCTAGGATAGAAATGTAGGTGTCTTCATTATCCATGTACTTTGCGACCAGCCCAACCGTTACATCCGTGTCGCGGACAGTGCTCTGCGCCAGAATAATATCTTCCCATTTTTTCAAGTTAGGCTTTTTGGCGTTATCAGTGAATTTTGACAGCACATCATTAATGCCACTTGCCGCAATTGTGAGCGGTACCTGAAATACCGTTTTCGCATTATGTAGCATAATCACGGCATCTTCTGACACACCGCTGAATTGGCTGATTTTTCGAGCGACATTGCCTGGCGCTGGATCATCACTCCGCACAACAACACAGTCAGGTACGATGCCAAATCCGCGCAGTTCATTGAGGGCATTTTGTGCCGGCTTTGTCTTGAATTCTTTGCTGGTGCCAATAAATGGTACATAGACGACATGCACATACATGCAGTTTTCGCGACCAACGCGACCAGCAAACTCGCGGATCGCTTCGATAAAGCTTAGCCCCTCGTAGTCACCAACCGTTCCACCAATTTCAACAATATGAACATCGCTACCAACAGCAGCCACTTCAATCGCATCTTGGATCGCACCAGTTAAATGTGGCACCAATTGTACGGTTTTGCCACCAAATTTACCGGCACGTTCATCAGCAATTAACTGCGATAATAATTTCCCCGATAGCGTCGCATTTTTCTGCGTTAATTCAATGTCCAAAAACCGCTCATAGTGCCCCAGATCCAGGTCTGTTTCGGCGCCGTCTTTTGTGACAAAACATTCACCGTGTTCTGCAGGATTCAAAAGACCCGCATCCACATTAAGATACGGGTCACATTTTTGAATTGAAACCTTTTCCCCTTTTGCCTGCAGTACAGCGCCAATACTCGCTGCTGTGATTCCCTTTCCTACCCCAGAAAGGACACCACCTGTGACAAATATATATTTCTGTTTTTTTGTTCCCATAAGATTTCCCTCTCCCATGGGATTTCATTGTAGCATTCCTGGGCGTCCGCGCGCTACATGTGGCGCTCTGTGTTGTCTATTCTACGCTAAATCAAAACGAGCAAAAACGCCTCATATCGAGGCGTTTTCATATTGAATTGTTTCATTAGCGTGCGTTCATGATCGCATCAAACGCATGTTGTGATAGTTGCCCAGCATTTGTAATGCCAAAGCTGCCGTCAGCCATTTGATACGCGTCACCGCTCTGCAGTAGGTCTGGTCGGCGCAGCATTCGCAGTCGATTCAGAGCCGTTAAATGCGCCGCTCAAAAGCGTACTAGCTCCTGTAATTGCGACACCAAAGGCCACCGATCCTAAGGCACGATTTCGACGTTTATTCTGCTGGTTTAAAATATCCTTTTCAGCACGTACATTGGCCTCGCGCGTAGCAGCCTCAATCTTACGTACCAAGGTTCTAACGTGAGCCTGCTCTGCGGACTCATCAGGCTTGGCATTTCTATCCGGTGTTGTATTTTCAAGTGCAGACAGAATATTTTCTTTCTCAACAACTCTATCTGCATTCATCCATTTATTTTTGGCTCTTGCGTCCAAAGATGCATACATACTCAGACCAGCATAGCCACCCGCAACAGGCGCCAGTACACCTCCGCTCAAAATTGTACCCGCAGCCAAGCCCGCCCCGATCAAAAAGTGTACGGCCATTCGTTTTTTACTTTTCACTCTTTCACCCTCGTCATTACGACCTGATAAAAAGTTCATTACCTTGCCTAGACGGCGATTCTTATTCATAACATTCGTGACGGTTTCGCCTTCGAGCGTATGATTTGCATCGAGAGTCTGCTCTGCGATAAATAGGTTCAGTTCCGCCTCCGTCTTGAATCCTCCATCCACGCTGGATTGATCAAGAATTTTCTGCATCAGCAGCGCTTTATTTGCTTCATCATAGGATGCTTTTAATTCACGGTATTCAACGGCATTCTTACCATTACGATAGTTCGCACGGCTATCCGCGCCACGCATTGCGAGTATTCGCGAAGCGTTCATTGCTGCCAATTCATTACCAAGTTTTTCGTGATTGGCGATTAATTCTGCCATTTTTTCAGACACAGGCGCTTGCTCTGCTGTCTTTTCGGCATCACCGTCAGTATCATCTTCCGCATCTTCTGGAGTCAGTGGAAATTCCTGTGCCAGCAAACGATAGACGTTAATGTCGCGGGTATTCGCCTTGCGACGTTCATCCAGCATGGCAATTTGCGTATTACGTTGCGTTCGCTGCTCGCTAGACCATTCAGGTATAGGTAATGTGTTACCCAAAGTGTCTTTGAGTGCATCAATCTGACCATTAATCACCGCAAACTCACCCGCATCTTGCGCCGCGGCTAATTTTGCTTCCAGTGTCTGTAATTCGGTGTTAATGCCGTCAACTCGTTTGGCTTCTTTTTGCTCTTGGCGTGCAGTGCGGACTTTCATACGCTCTTCGAATTTACCGCCCATCGCGTATTCTTTTGCAACGCTTCCAGTGACTGCACGAGGAACTTCGTTTGGATTTCGGTGGAAATAACCGAATGCTTGCACGTCCTGCATCTGACCTTTAATCGTTTTACGAATTAAATCAGCGCCTTGCTCAGTTCCAACTTCATTAAACTTCGCGTTTAATTTATCGTAGACTTCGCGTAGGCGATTATCCATTGGGTTTGTTCCTTCTGGATCTCCTTCGCGCGGAGTATTTATTGCAGCAAAGTCGACTTTACTCTTTTCCTTTAGGACACTCGCTTCATTTTTCATGTGATTAACAAAGGTTTTCTCCCAGGGAGCGTACTGGCGAGACGGGTCTTTGGCAACCGCCTCGGCGATTTCTGCTAGATCAGCAGCACCATCAAATCCACTCTCAGGATTCTCGGCACTCCATGGGCCGTTTGATTCATCATAACCTTCAGGTGCTTTTGCGAGAACATTGATGTCCTCTAATGGACTGATCGCTTTACTGGCGTGCACAGCCTGCTCATGCGCTACATCAACGTCATGCTCGCGCAATTTATTTGCCGCTGCTTCTCTTTTAATTTGCTCTAGGCTAACATGCTTTGTTTGGTTGTTGTGTGAAGGTGTAGATGGTTTTTCCATAGTGTTTTTTGTTTATTACGGTTATGTATTTATATTACATTAAATTTGTATAAAAGTCAATAGTCTGTATAAAAATGTTGTATGGTATATAATTTAAGCGAACTATTTATCGAGTCTGCGAGATAATTTTTTCATCTTTTTCGTGGCCCTACGGAGCTCTTTTTTGTCGACAGAAAACATAACAGACTTTGTCAGTTTACCTAGTGCTTTTGCGGCTTTTTTGCGGCGCTTATCTAGTTTTGCCTGCTCTAAAGATTCGGGCATTTCATCGACGATTTCGACAGACTCTTCCTGTTGGACTGCGTCGATTTGCTCAATGTTTTCAGCGCTAGGCGGGTCTCCGGCTTCGTCTAATTGACCCATTTCACGGAGCGCTTCAATTATTTCGTTGTCTTGCGAGTCATTCACACGCGTCTCGCCTAAAACCTCGACACTTTTGTCGATGTCTGCAGGATTAAACGATTCGTTCATCGCATCAAACCATTTCTGGCCTTCAGAGGTTGTTTCGGAATCAGCGTTATCTACTTCACTAGCGTTATCGCCTTGGCGATCTTTGGCGAGTAATTCTCGGCCTCGTTCGGTCAAAATACCACCAAAATCTTCATTAGCCTGCATCTCAGCAGATGGAATAAAATCTTTAAAATCATGCTGTATTGCTGCGAACAAATCGTCTTTATCTATATCAGAATCGCCATTAGGCTGCCTGTACAGCATCAGTATCATACGGGTGAGTTGCCGCATACTCTGCCTGGATAATATAATCATGCGCTTCATTACCCTCTAGGTCATTCGATCGAGAATATTGAACATTAGGCGAGTTAGGTGTACCTAATGTTTCCCTTATGCTAGGATCTAATTGCGCGTATTTTTTGTAAGCATCTGCAACAACTTGCATATGTTCGATAAAGACGACTTCATGCGGCTTCAGCTGACGTGGCTCGTGACGAGCTTCTTGCATTGCATTCTCGGCTAATCGCATCAGGTCGTACGCACCGTCTATGCCGTCAAATGTATTGTCACCACCCTTTTGCTTATTACCGGAGTGAATCCGCAAATCAGCGTCAGATACTGCACGCGTCAGTTCTACATGCACATTAGCAAACGGAGCGACTGCATTAGTCTCTCGTTCCAGCTGCTGAGCGTTGAGTGATTCTATCGCTTCATTAATCGGCTTGTTGCCGTAATATGTGTTAGGGCTTGAGGGCATTTAGTGTATGTCTTGCTTATGGTTTATAAAGCAATATTACACTATATTTGACTAAAAGTCAATATACTCCTAAATAATCGTATTTATGTCAGTGCCAGATTCATACATCAATACATTCGAAGATTCTGATTTCCATGACTCTTGCACAGGCGCCAAAATTTCCCATGCACGAATAACCTCTTGCCCGCTAGCGAATAGACTCTTGTGTGATCGAATTGCGTCCACAATCACTTGCTCGTAAGCATCTGGCAGATCGGCATCGTGTGTGTAGTCAACGCCTGTAGCCGTTTTTCAGGCATGCCATCCCAATGTATTTCCTGGGGGATATCCATGATCGTCAATGACAATAACTGCATCAAATGACCTTGTAGAACGTCGCGGAGCGCACCAGTCTGCTCATAAAAATGCGAACGGCCTTCAACGCCAATTGATTCACTAGCAATAACTTCAATTTTTTCGATAAACCGGTTATCCCAAATAGTATTGAATATAGCGTTTGATGCACGAAAAATCAGAATATTGTGCGCCATTTCTTTGGCCAGGTAATGATCGATGCGATACACCTGCGACTCATCGTAATACTGCCCAACGTGATCAATCATAGTGTGCGCTGATGTCAGATCCATGCCAAACGGCTTTTCCAGCAAAATTTTCACACGGTCACTGTTCATACCAGCCTGCCCCAGGTGTTCAACAATAGCGGCGCTACTTTCGGGTGGTACAGATAAATAAAAGATCAGCTGTTCGTCATCCTGCAGATCGACGTATTGTTTTAGTCCACGGTCAATAATCGACAGGTCGTCGAAATCACCGGTACCGATAATTTTCGATAGTGCCGGTAGCAGCTTTCGTGTTGATAAATCACCTGTAATTCCGAATATAACCAGCTTTGTTTTCATATACTTAGTATAGCATTACTATACAAAATATAGTAATGCTATCGTCGATTGCCTTCGTACCCAAATAGTAAAACCGCAATCAGCCCTATGTTGAATAATGGCATGAAATAAAATATCAACCACCATGAAGGCCGCCGCATGTAGTCTAGCCGGCGTATAACGATAAAAATAGACAACACATACATGACGATGAAGAACAGCATATTAGTCACCGCAACGGTCGCTACGATATCATCAGTCGAACCGGGCGGTTTTATGACACTATATACATACATGCTATATAAATTAGCAATGACGACAAATGCAATAACTGTAACTATAAATCGTTTTCGCGTCATTTCAAGCGCAAACAGTCTAGCGAGTGGCGACTTCTTTCTAGGGATTTCTGGCGCTTTGAATGAAGGTATAGTGTTAGGCGGCTTTACAGACTGCTGGTCATACATACTCAGTGCTGTCGCCACATCTTTACTGGCATAACCACTTGCGACCAGTGTCTTCTCGATCTCGTTCTTTTGTCGCCCTTCGGCAATCGCGTCTTCAATATAATTCACTAGAATACCGTACATAAACTTTATGATAGCATACGACTACTTACACCGGACGTGCCTACTTTTTGAGGCCGAGAGCACGGAACGGATCAGTAACGCGTTGCGGTGGGCCAAATTTATTATCACTTTTTGATCCGGGCATTAAACAAGATAAAACGAGCAGCGCAAAGTTAATTCCGCCGACTAATGAAAGCAACGACCATATACCACGCACATTGAAATCATGTAAACGACGCGCGGTCAGAATAATTCGCAGTACATAAAGAATTGGCACATATATAATCGAAATCAGTAGAATAGTCAAATAAATAACTCCTTTGAGTGACAGATCGATAGCACTCCCCGACCGCTCGATAGCAGTGACACTCGCAAAAACGGCGAGGATTGCTATTGCCGGTGCGTACAGCACTAGATAAGCTTGCATGAAGCTGACTCTGTCGATACGTCCCTGCATCATTTTACGTTCGGTTCGGAAATATTTTTGGTAAAACATTGGTGGATTTGCCCGAGCACGGAGCTCTTCGGCTCGAAATGCGGGTACGTGAGTCGGACGAGCACCCGGTTCATTTTGGTCACGGATGAAAGCAAATATGTCATCGATCAAGTGAGTGTCATGGCCGTTATTCAATAGAACTGCACGAATAGCATCTTTGGAGACACCCTTCACAAGCTGGTCTTCGACATAATCAACCAGCCTCTCCAGATGGTCGTCAACAGTATTCATATGCGCTATTATACGCTACTCTGGCAACTGCACTGCTACCCGGTAAACGGCATCTTCCAGGATTTTTGCACGCGTAAGTTTGTTGTTTGTAAAATATGGATATGGATCTTTGACGACGGCGCCGTATTCTTTTTGGACCAATACACCCAAATCAGGGTACTGGGACGGGACTTTGTCTAGCATTGCTTGCGGAAACTCGACGTCCAGATCAATGCCAATTTTCTGCACACCTGCAGCAGTCTCGATAACAATAACCGCGCAACCAAATAGGCTATGGTCTTTGTGTGCGCTATGTTGGCCACTTTCGATCGTGACGTAATACTCTGCTGATTGGTTTAGCCGTTTCAGGTTGTCGTGGCGCGTTATCGCCCCAGCGTATGTTTCATCGATACTCAATGGCTGTTCATTGACGCCAGACGCAACCTTAACACCAGTTACTTTAGTGCGAATACCAGCCTTTCGCAGTCCACGACTCACCGCCAGGTGCTTGACCGGGCTTTCGGTGCTCATCAGCACTGTCGGCAGTGCGTTGAAATAATCGTCGATTGCAGACAAATCGCCGCCAAGGATTATCGGATGCATTCCTCTGATTTCTGCAGCGTACGGCACGTCTGGAACCGGATTTAACAAAAATACCTCCAGGCCCTGCGCGTAGGCGTAGGCAATTTCGATCAGCGTATTGCCACCGATATAGCTCTCGACGTCATGTTTTGTATTATTGATAATTAAAACAGCATCTGACGTATCAATTTTTCGAAAATGCTCGTCAATGAACCCGCGCTTGAGGTTGACATTTTCATCCAGGTTATCAGTATAGATGTGACCTTCGACGATATTTGGCATTTCAGTTTCATACCCTAGACCGTTTAACTGGGTGACTGCCGATTGCATGTCGGATTCAAACGCCATCGACCCGCAAATTGTAATTTTCATCATTTCCTTTCTATAACAAAAGCGGATGAATACATCATATACTCACCCGCTCCGTGTATTCTGTGATTATTATTTTTTCGCGCCGTTTACTTCATATGAAGTGTTAGTCGCTTCGAAAAAGTTCACTAGTTGTAACGTGTCATTTGCCGCTGACATCCATTTGGCAGGGTTTGATACCTTGTAGTGTGGTTCGAATCCTAGTTCTTCCAGGCGACGATCAGCCAGATACTTTACATACTGGTTAATGTAATCGCTGTTCAGGCCTAGGATGCCATTTGGTAGCAGGTCCTTGTTGTATGCCTCTTCCATTTCGACACCATCTAGGATCATTTGCTTGATTTCGTTGGCGAATTCTTCGGTCTGCAGATCTTCGTTTTCTTCGAGGACTGTTAGGATCAAGTTGATGCCGAATTTGAGGTGCAATGATTCGTCGCGAACCACCCAATCCATCAGGGATCCAAAGTTTCGTAGCAAGTTACGCTGACGGAATGAAAGCGCCACCATGAACCCGCTATAGAACCAAATACCTTCGAGGATGATGTTATACGCAACGAGGTTGCGAACAAAATCTTTTTTACCTTCGGTTGTTGTGATATCCAATGTGTCTTCGGTCATACGCTTGATGAATTTGGTTTCAAATTCCTCTTTGCGTTCTTCACTCATCTTTTTCCAGTCAGCCAGATCTTGGCCTAGCTGAATTTCGTTCGGGAACCATGTATTTGCAACCGCCTGGTCATACAAATCCATTGCCCATTGATAATGCACCGGTTTGAGCAGTAGCCCATCTTGAATACCGGTACCGAGAATGCCTGCCATAATAATAGTCCTTTCGTTAGGTAACTTTTTGAATCTTGCTAAAAAGGTTCGCCCACCCCCGGACTTATTGGCAACCAACACACATCAGAAAATCTTGTGGATCAACTGGTGCCGCTGCGTTTACGCTACCATTTCCCTGCGCGTTTTCGTCAGTTGTTGACTGCGCAGCTGCCATAGCCGCGTCGATCGCAGCTAGTTTTTCCTCTAGTGTCATATCTTCACTGATGATTGCTGATGCATTTGCCATAATTAATTATCCCCTTTTACCCTATTTAGTTCTGTTAAATTCTTTACGTTTTTGCTTTTAGACTGCTTGCTTTTTCGCGAATCCGAATCCGGCTTTTCGTGGACCGCCACTTGCTTCTGCCTTGTTGACCTTGACGGTGCTTTGTTCGGCAGTGTGACGAGGTTTGACGTGCAAGTAGTAGGTTGTCTTTAGCCCGCGGCGCCATGCCTCGAGGTAGATTTTCTCGTATTCATCGATGTCACGAGTTTCGAGGTACATATTGCGACTGATCGCTTGATCTACCCATTTCTGCGCTCGTGCTGCGACTTCGATAAACGCGTATGGACTCAGCTGGAAACTGGTTTTGTAAACGTTACGGATTTCCTGCGGAATTGCTTCAATGTGCTGGACATCACCCTGCAATCGCAGTACATCGTCTTTGACGTCATCCCATATACCGATCTTTTTCAAGTCGTTTACTAGGTTGGTGTTGATTTCAAGGAACTTTCCATTCAGCGTTGCGCGGCTGAAAATCTGTGCAAACTGTGGATCGATACCAGGAGTCGTTCCTGATACGTGAGCATTGTTTGCTGTTGGTGCAATTGCAAGTAGTGTTGCGTTGCGCATGCCTTTTTTAACCTTTAGTCGCAGACCGTCCCAGTCTAGTTTGTGCTTTCTAGAAATTGCCACTTTGACCTTTCGATCTTTGTCTAGGATGTCGAGTGTATCAATCGGCAAAATTCCCTTGCTCCAGCCACTGCCCTTGTATGTTGGGTAGCTGCCGCGCTCTTTTGCCAAATCTGCACTGGCATCGATTGCGTGGTAGCTAATGAATTCGAGCAACTGATCGATCAGATTATAGGCCTCATCTGATTCATAGCTGAACCCAAGTTTTTCGATCACATCAGTGAATCCCATAACCCCTAGTCCGACTGCCCTGTTTTGAAGGTTCGAGTGCATCGCTTGTGGAATCGGCGTATTCGTCAAATCACACAAGTTATCGAGCTGACGAATCGAGACTTTCACCGCGCGCTCCAGGCGATCCCAGTCCCATGTCTTGTCCTGTCGCAAATGAACCGATAGGTTGATACTAGAAAGGTTACAAACTGCGGTATTGTCTTTGTCCTGTGGCAGAGTAATTTCGGTACATAGGTTGGAGTGGTGAATCGTGCCAGTATTGTTGTTCAGTGCACGGACATTCATCGTGTCTTTCCAGGTTAGCCAAGGATGACTGGTCGCCTGCAGGACTGTCAGAATTTGGCGATATTGTTCACGTGCACTGATTTTTGCAAAGTCACGTAGTTCACCTTTTTCGGCCATTTTGACGTATTCAGCATATCGTTTACTAAATGCTGCACCGTATAGTTCGATCAGATCAGACGTTTCCGCTGGATCGAATAGGTACCAGTCCAGGCCTTTTTCGACGCGTTTCATAAACTCGTCGCTCAGGATGACTGCCGTATTCGCAATGCGCGTGCGTAGGTACGGATCTCCGGAGTTTTGCTTTAGGTCTAGGAATTGTGGAAAGTTAAGGTGCCAGTTTTCCATAAATATTGCAGCTGCGCCCTGCTTTTTTCCTTTTCGGGAAACAGCGAACAGAGCGGTGTCGATCATTTTCACGAATGGGATCGGTCCTGTTGATTCGCTATTGGTTGTTTTGACCGGTGAACCAGCAGCGCGTAGTTTTGTAATACCGATACCGATACCACCAGTGCCTTTGGCGATCCACATTGTATCACGCACGCCGCGAGCGATGGCTTCCATGTCATCTTCGATATCGAACAAGAAACAGTTCGACAATTGTGGGAATGATCCACCAGCGTTGATTCTGGTTGAGCCAGCAGGGTTTGCGTCCAAATTGCTAATGTACTCGTAGAATTCTAACGCCGTTGCCGTCGGGTCTTTTTCCAGTAAGCTCAGGCCCATCGCGATACGCATCGCTGTATACTGAGGCACTTCGAATGACTCGCCGTTGTTTTTGCGCAAACTATAGCGGTTGCGGCTCGTCACAACGCCCAGGTATCGCATCAAGTGATCACGAGATGGATCGATTGCTTTTGCCAATTTTTTAAGGTCGAATACTTTCCCGTTCATTCGTTCGTCTAGCAGGCCATCACTGATGCCCTTTTTCAGGTAATCACCGAATTTCTGCTCGTGGAGCTTCCTTAAACCCTCAACGCTGTCGTAATGACCCAGGATGTTTTTGTAAATGTTCTTTAGCATCAATCGTGCTGCAATTTTATCAAAATCTGGATCGTCTTTGACGTTCTGCAAGGCTGCATGAATCACTGATTCGTCTAGCTGCTGCGTGGTGATGCCGTCAAATAATGTTAGCTGTACTTCTGTCGCGACTTGAACGACCTTGCTGATTTGCTCGGGCAAGCCTTCGCTTGCTTCGACCAATGCCAGGTTGATCTTGTTGGCGTCAAATGGTTCGCGGGTGCCATCGCGTTTTACCACATGAATTCCGTCCATAGTTCCCCCTAATGGATGAGTTAAATTATGTTAATTTTTACGTCACATTCCCTTGTCGGCCGTGTCTCTCGTACGTCGGCAGGGGTGCAAGAAAAACCGCTAGTGCGGTACACTACCCTCCTTCTTGCTAAATGTGTGTTTTTGTTGAACTACTACATATGTAGTGTCTGTATAGAACTATAGACCCTACATATGTGGTTTTCAAGCTTTTTACCTGTGTTTTTTTCACCACATTGTGATTATGGTTATGATAACACCTTAAACATACCGTCTAGCGTTATGTTTGTTATTTACAACGCTATATATAGCGTTCCTATGCTTGCAAACGACAGTTTTGTTGCATTTGATCCGTTGGCGAAAAGTTATCCGTATAGAGTCTATTTGTCATCATCTGTAGCGGACGTGAAGCCCCCCAGCCTGTCTGCTGATTACTATAGGTAACAATAATATTAGAATGGGGCCGATCAGATTGCTGCACCATATATGCTGCGTTTGCGAAGTGCTGGCGATACGGCGCGTCTAGCGCGTTAAACAAGCGTCCACACTCGCCAGTGGTACCCGCAATCATGTTCACCGCCACCGTACCGTCAGGGCGCGTGATACGACGTATTTGATCACCGTATTCTTTGGTAGTAAAGGTAAATGGAACACTTGTATCTCCGTATACATCGACGATCACCAAATCATACTGCTGAGTTGTCTGATTAATATATGTGCGCGCATCTTGATTAATAATATTCACATTTTTCGGGTCATTATAATGAAAGTGTTCACGTGCAATATGCACCAGCTCTGGATCGATTTCTGCAACATCTATTTGCGCATCGGGGTACTTTGCGGCGAAATGACGCGGCAAAGTAAACGTACCGCCACCTAACACGAGGATATTACCATGGCGATCAATCGTGTCACTGATCAAATCGATCTGCTGCGTATACCAAAAAACCAGCTTGTCCGGCTGGTTTGGATACACTCCCGACTGTGCGACGTTCGGTCCGGTTGATATGACCCGAACTGTTTTATTATCCAGGCGCCCTTCATAGACGCTATAGTGTGCGCTTGGCGTATCATATTGCGCCACTCCTGTAGTCGAGACAGGCAGCGCAACAATCGCTATTAGCCCGGCAGTGACTGCAGCTCGAACTTTCCAGGATCGCTTTGGTGCCGTCATCCAGCTGAGGATAACAAGGATGAGCGTGACCAGAATGAGCGTTTCACGTGATCCAATTAAACCAAACAGGACGAATCCCGCCAAGAATGTTCCGACAATACCGCCGACAGAATTCAGCGCACTCAGACTAGCAACGGCACTCCCCGATGATGACAACGATGTTACGTTCAGCTTTGCCAGATACGGACTGAGAGCTCCCAGCAAAAAGCTAGCAGGCGCAAACAATACCAGTGATGCAAAAACGCCCTGAATGCGCGGATCATCAAACGACTCAACCGCCCAGTCTATAACTGGAACATAGGACACCAACACGAACACAACGGCGACCGCTGTAAATAGATGCAGCCAGCCTAGATCAACTTCACGCTTGCGGCTGTCCGCGATGCGCCCACCGGCATAATACCCAAAACTGAGAGCGGCAATGATCACGCCGATGACACTGGTCCATATATAGGTAGAGCTGCCGATGCTCGGCGCCAATATACGCGCTGCCGCCAATTCAAACACCATCAGCGCAAATCCGCCACCAAACGCCAAAACCTCTAATTTCCCAATCCGAGTAAGTTTTTTCTTCACTACTACATAGTGTAGCAGATCAAACCATAATAAATATCGGCAACAAGAGTATACTTTAGGTATGAAGATACTAAAGATTTTGCGTTTGAGCATATGGTCATTATTACTCGCACTGTGTGTTGTTATCGGCGGCGCATATCTAGCCATTCAGCAGAACCTGCTATCGAGTGATGGCCTGAAGAACGTCACAGCTCAATCGAATATCCCAGCGACTGTGCGCGATGATATCTTGACGCCAAAAGTCTACGCTGCAGTTCAGCAGTCCGACATGGCGGCATTTATCGACAAGTCGGCAGTCGAGCGCATTGTTGGTGAAGTCGCGAACGATGAAGTACTGACTCAAAAAATGTCACCTGCGTTTGTTTCACTCGAAGAATGGATCAATGGCAATCGTACTGATGTCGATTTCACCATTGATATCGCGGACACAGTCACGGCGATTGCTGGAAAGTTGACAGATACTGCTGTTGCCACGTACCAGGCATTGCCAGCCTGTACGCTCCGTAACACTCAGTCAGACGCACAGTCTGGAACTTGCCGGCCAGCTACAGTCACCGAAAGCGCCTTTCGTTCTGCAGCCGAACGAGACGTCAATCAGGCGATCCAGTCGGCTGATACGACGATCACACAGGATTCAGTCCCCTATTTTTCGAGCATCACTACTTCCGGAGAGTCACTTCCGCGACCACTCGTTACAACGACAGTCGAAACGCTCAACACGCAGTTGCTGCAACTATCTGGCTACATGGCAATAGTCGGTGCGATTTCTATTGTCACAGGAGCTTCGTTCACCGTTCTGCTCTCCCGCCGCAGATTGCAACGTGCGACAATGCAGTTTTCAAAAAAATAGAACATAATAAAAAGACGATCAAACGATCGTCTTTTTATATGGCGGAGAGAACAGGATTCGAACCTGCGGTACCATTGCTGGCACACACGCTTTCCAAGCGTGCGCCTTCAACCACTCGGCCACCTCTCCATACATTATTATTCTATCAGAATTTTCAGTTGTATAGTTTACGCCGTCTAGCTGTTGCGGTTTACCCCTTTTGTTATCTATAATAGAACATTAATGACAGCTGATCCGACAACTCCAACAATTGCTCTGCATGGCCTCACAAAAAGGTACGGTGTTGGTGATGCCGAACATACGGTGCTCGATAACATCGATCTGACAATTGAAAAAGGTGAGTTCATTGCAATCATGGGACCGAGCGGATGCGGCAAAACAACTCTGTTAAACATCCTTGGCCTGCTAGACCGTGCCGATGAAGGCATCTATAAACTGGACGGTAAATCGGTCAAATCACTCAGCGGCGGACGACATTCACGAATCCGTAGTGAACAGATCGGCTTTGTATTCCAAAACTTTAACCTGATCCCCCGCATGAATGTGATCGAAAACGTAGCATTACCTCTCACCTACAGTGGCTATCGCCATACAAAACGCCTACAACTTGCTCGTGCAAGTCATGTCATCATGGAAGAGTTATCCGACATCCACAAACGTGGCAACACTATCATCATGGTGACGCACAACCCTAGCCTAACGACATACGCCAGCCGCGTCATTACGATGAACGATGGACGAATTGATACTGACACAAAAGTCCCACGCGAAGCTAAAAAGATCGCTGATGACAAGCGCCCACTGAGCGCCTCGACAAAAAAACCTGCCAAAAAGGCAAAAAAACCGAAGAAAGCCCCTAAAAAGAAAACAGCCAAGAAGTCCGAGGATAAATAATGCGATTATTACTACTCAACCATTTCGAAAACGCCCTAGAATCACTTCGGAGTAACCGCATGCGGACCAGCCTGACGATGCTCGGCGTCACAATCGGCATTGCCAGCATTACACTTATCTTGGCGCTCAGCGGAGGCGCAACGAAAGTCATGCTACTGGGCGGTAGTGTGCGATCTGGCGATAACTCACCAGCAAATACCCCTATCGTTGCAACGACGCCCGATCTGGCGGACATTACCAATCTATCCATTCGGGATGGTCAGTTTATCGATAGTGTAACCAACAAAGACACCGCAGTTATTGGCACACAGTTATCAATCGACCTATTCGGTACCGATCAATCTATCGGTCAGACATTCAAAGTCCGTGGTCAGACGTTCACTGTTATCGGCATCTTGAAACGATTAGACAACCCAATCAACTACAATAACATCGATTTTGACCGTGCTGCAATTATTAGCCTAGAAAGCGGCAAAGCGTTCAACCAGGGTATCGCTCAGATCCAACAGATTGACGTCAAAGCAAAATCGAGTGATCAGCTGGCTGGATCAATTAGTCAGATCAGCCGTGCGCTCGATAGTAACCATCAGGGAGAAAAAGACTTTGCCGTGTTATCTGGTGACGAATTATCGCGACCGGCCAACGAATTATTCTATGCCATTGCCACTACTATGGCGGTTGTCGCTAGCATTTCGCTGATTGTCGGTGGCATCGGCATCATGAACATTATGCTGGTCAGCGTCGCTGAACGAACTCGCGAAATCGGGATAAGAAAAGCCCTGGGCGCCAGCAATGGTCACATCACGACGCAGTTTTTGATTGAATCCCTCGCGATGAGTATCGGCGGCGGCATCGGTGGTTACGCCCTTGGCTATCTATTCGCCTTCATCCTCAGCCGGTCACTACTAACATTTGATCCAATATTCAACTGGCAAATAGCCGCACTCGCATTCGGCGTATCGGCAATTGTCGGAACACTATTCGGGCTATA
>SEAL01000093.1 GCA_004145215.1 Chloroflexota bacterium
GAGCAGTCTGGTCAGCTCGTGTGGCTCATAACCACAAGGTCGTAGGTTCAAATCCTACCCCCGCAACCAAGAAATAACCCTCATCTTTTGATGGGGGTATTTTCTTGGCGAAATTTATCGATCAAATGCATACATTGACATTATTTATATAAAATGTAAATATACTCTATACAATCCACATCTACATAGACGGGATAGAGTACATGAAGCTAACGAATGCAAACCTTCGAGCACGAATAGATGGAACGCTCGATAGTGTGATGATGACGAGTCTGGGTATTTCTTGGACTCGCGGTGTGATTCGCAAGATCGGGATCGAACGCCAGTGCGGTTCTCGCTATTTGCTAGTGGGGGTGTCTGATGTCGAACGTTACCGTGCGCAGAATGTATGGCAGCTCGAGCCGGAGTGGCTGCCGGGTATGTTCACGGATCCATCCGGTAACGAGCGACTGGATTTCTCGAGTATTTTGCTCGACGAGGAGGCTGCTGTCGCAATCGAAGAGAGGTTGACTATTGTCCGTCATGGCTTGCGGTACGCCCTGTCATTCCCGGGGCGGCCATCGGTATCTGCTATTACGGCTAACAATCCGGTAACTGGAGCCTTGGTTCACAGTTACTTCGCAAGTGATGCGAGCCGTGAGTTACTGCGAGATACCGGTCACTCGTTCGCTCTGTGAGCATCGCGTAGAAGCAAAATATGCTCCGCGTTGATCGCAGAGCATATTTTGTTTTAGACGCTACTCTAAGATTCTGACAATAGGGTATCTAGTTGCGACCAGGTTTCTTTGACGCCGTCGATGACGCCCATTTCAACTAATTCTGCCACAGCATCGGCCGACTCGTATTCGCTGACTGATGTGATGGTTGTTGTTGCGTCGTCGATTTCATCGAATGACAGTGTGATCTTTCCAGCAGGCAATGACTCGTCAATCGTCCCGTCTGCGTCAGAGAAATAATCTCGGTAAACGATCCGGTTTGGCTCGTCAATCTCGTCATAAACTGCCTTGCCCCAGGCTTGCTCGTTCTCTGGTCCGGTCATGCAATAATGCCACGATCCACCAACAGTAAAATCTTGATCAGATGTAGTAACGGGGTAGGTCGATGGCCCCCACCACTGCTGAATAGTAGGGTTTTTGAACGCGGAAAACACGCGTTCCTGCGGCACATTAAATGTTTGCGTCAGCGTGATTTTATTGTCATCGATTTCGTAATTCATAGCTCGCTTCCCGGCATAATTGATGATCATGCCTTTGTATCTATGATACGCCGTACATCAGACTACTGTCCAATTTTGGCTGCAGCGACGCGGATGGCTTCACTCCAGGATAGGAATGCGTGTGGCGTGGCAGCAACGTGTTGTGCAGTCATACCGTATTTGATCGCTAGCGCCAGCTCGTGGATCATTTCGGCGTGTACGTAACGGTGGCGTTTTCGAGGCCGATGTCGACGGACGGTTCGCGGCCGGTGGCAATTAGGATTTCATCGACACGCAGGGAATGTTCGCTACCGCCGCGCGTATAGGTAACACGCTTTGCGATGTTTTCTTTTTCGATTGCGACAGTGCGGGTGTGGGTCAGGGTAGTGACGTTTTTGTTGTCGTGTAGTAATTTCTCTAACAACTCCCCTGCCTCGCTGTCATATCCTGGCAGCAGGCGACTGGCGATATCGGCGATATAGACCTTGGTGCCAAAAATAGCCATTAATTGGGCGATTTCGACACCACTGGTGCCGCCACCAATAATGTAGAGGCTCTTTGGTGGACGAATTGCCTCTAGAATAGTCCGAGGTGTTAGATAGTCAGTGGTATCGAGGCCGGGAATATTCGGCGGTGTCCAATGAGATCCTGTGGCGATCAGGAAATGTTCGCCGGATAAATGGCGGCGATTAACGCTGATTTCGTGCGGTGTCAAAAAGTGCGCCGTGCCGTGGAACGTGCTGATACCTTCGTTTTCGTAGTACTTTCGATTACCGCCTGCTCCGGTTCGTTTGACGGCCAGTTC
>SEAL01000094.1 GCA_004145215.1 Chloroflexota bacterium
TGATGGCTTTTCGCCGAGGTGATGATATGGTATGATAATACGGATATAAAGAAACGGAGCGCAAGATGGCAAAGCACAAACGATGGCACAGTGCGTCTCGCAAGCGACTACTAAAGAAAAAACTCAAGTCGCTAAAACTAAAGAGCAAAGCATTGTAAATAATTAACAGGTCTCTGGAACATCGAGCCCTGTTTTTTATTTGTCGTTTAGTATCCGCCAAAAATATCAGTTTTGATATCGCGTTCTGCAATCTTGATAGAACTCAACAGTGTCTGGGTGTTCGCAACCATTCCGGGTGGCCCGGCAATATAAAATTGTCGATTCGTATCGTTCAGTAGCGATGCGATATGTTTTTCGCGTTTTTTGCGCGACAGATCTTTCGTTACTATGTATTCAACACGGAGGTTTGATAATTGCTGCTGCCACGTCTCGATTTCATGCCGGAACAAAAAATCATCGTTTGAATTAAGGTAGAGTAGCTGTACGTCAGCTCGACCGTTCGTGTCGACCAAGTTCTTGAGCATACTGCGAAACGGCGCAATACCAACGCCGCCCGCGATTAACGTACTTGCTTTGGTCGGTTTTAATTGGAACCCGTAATCATTGCCATACTGGACAATTGTCGCGCCGTCACCTGACTGTAATGATGCTAGTCGCTGCTTCAATTGGCTCATGCCGGCGCGAAACGTTATTGCCAGTTGTGGTTCAGTGGGCGACGAAGATAACGAATATGTTCTGCCGCCCTGTACTGCTGGGGAAAATTCTAGGTCAATCCAATCGCCCGCTGCGTAGTTAAACTGCGCTGGCCGTTCTAAATAGACAGTGTGATAATTTGGCGCTATCAGCTGCCGCGAGGCGACGACTGCTGTTATTGATACGTTCTTCGTAACAGGCATAGATTAGCTAGTCTTCTTTCTGTAATTTGCAGTAAAAAACGTCATACACCATAGGCATAATACTTGGAATATAACGAAGGTAGTAATGACGATGCAAAATCGATGCAACGTCGCTGGGTCAGAAAGACTACCGATCAAATCTGCGGCGACAGTCCATGGTCGATATAGCGCATCCCAGCTATTCCAGCGGCCATATCGACCGATATACACACCGATCGCAACCAATACCGTGACGAGCCCTATCCCTGTGATACCGACAAGCTTTTTATAGCGATTGCAAAGATAGTGATACGCCTGGTATAGCGCAATACCGCCGACAACTGCGCCAAATAATGTCACGCAGACCAGTAGTAGTGAATCCAGCATATAGATTGCGTCGCCTCGTGCGTATTCGATCGCAAAGTGGTTTTCGTCACCTCTTTTGTTGACCAGCGCCTGAGGGTTCAGGTGCATAAAATCGGATAATAGATAAAACGCATTTGGTAGAAAAAGTAGCCATGC
>SEAL01000095.1 GCA_004145215.1 Chloroflexota bacterium
TGCACTATGTTGCCGATGGCTTTTGGTGCTGGGGGCGCGACAGCGGGTGTCGTGGTGACGGGCTGAGGTGCCGAAGCGGCCTCGAACGTCACGATCGGTGATGTTTCCAGTACGGGCTTATAGGCCAGCATTGTCTGTTCGACGATCTGGATATGGTCGGCGGGCGCGTTGTCGATGATCGACTGCGCTGCCTGACCTTGATCATCGTTCATGGGTAGCTCGATGCTGATACCACCCGGAAGGGCTATGGGAGCGGCCGATGCCGTTGCGGCTGAAAACAGCGATATTCCGAATGCGATGACGAAGAACGCCGCCACGGTCAGAATTGCGTTGCGGAGTGTCATGATATTCCTTATCATTGTGTGGTGGGTTGTTAATTTTCGGTTTCAGTATATAGTATACTTATGCCTGTCATACAGTATAACATAAGTACAATGAAAAGTCAATATTGTCAACTACAAAACTATCTATCTTGTAATGCGTCAAGGGCTACGGCCATTGCCGCTAAAACTCGCCAATCATGCTGTGTAAATTGTTCGTCGCTCATATCTAATTGATAATGATCGCGAATTAACTTAGTTTTTGTATACTTTCCAACCTCTGATCCTTGCTGGTCAACGAACATGAAATGATAGCGCCATGACTTTTTCGGCACGAAAACTAAATACGAGGTCACTTTTGACCTCATCGGTATAGAAATCAACACGTTCTTTGAATGCTAGCCGTCGCTGCTGGGCGAACGCTAGCAGCTCGGACTTCTCGCCGTTTTCGAGTGCACTGTAAATTTCGTAGCGGTTCACGAATGCGGTGATTTTTTGTTCGATAATCAATCGCGGCTTCATGATGTCGAAGAGTGTTTGATGGGTAGCGTGATCGTAAAGGTCGTGCCGCTGTTGATTATCGATTCGGCGGCGATCGTTCCGCCATGAAGCTCAACGATTTCTTTCGCCCAATATAGCCCCAGTCCGGTGCCATTCGCCGCAATTGACAATGGATTTGATATACGTGAAAATTTAATAAATAATTTTTTCATGTCTGATTCTTTGATGCCAACGCCCTCGTCCCTGACAGACAGAACATACGACGACTTTCGTGCTGCGGCTGATACAAAGATTGGCTTCCCTTTGTCGGTATATTTGCTGGCGTTATCGATCAAGTTGCTGATCGCCATACCCAGATATGAATCATCTGCTAGTATTGGCAATGGTTCGGTTGGCATTGATACATCGATAGTCTGCTGTTTGTCCTCGATTTCTGGTTTGACATCGTCGACAGCATTCTGCACGGTGTCACGTAGATCAAACTCTTCGTTAGCCAGGGTGATTCGGTTCATATCTAGACGTGCTACACGCATTATATCGTCGATAATACGCAGTTGGCGGTCGTTACTGCTGTAGGCATGCTTTAGGAATGCTTCTTGTTGGGGTGGAATGTCGCCAGCGAATCCCTGTAATATCATACCGACGTATTGTTTGACCGCAGTTGCTGGAGTACGCAATTGATGCGATGCGAGCGATATGAATTCATCTTTTGATTCATTGATCTCTATTAATTCTTGAATGCGCTGCTGCTCCATTTGTTTTCGTTGCAGCGAATAATGAATGACGCGTGCCAGCAAATCAGTATCGAACTTCCCTTTGACTAGGTAGTCTGCGACGCCCAT
>SEAL01000096.1 GCA_004145215.1 Chloroflexota bacterium
CGATTAACGCTGATTTCGTGCGGTGTCAAAAAGTGCGCCGTGCCGTGGAACGTGCTGATACCTTCGTTTTCGTAGTACTTTCGATTACCGCCTGCTCCGGTTCGTTTGACGGCCAGTTCTTTCCAGGCGCGAAGGCTGGGATAATTATAGCTAATGGTACTGGAGCGCAAGCCAAATCGTGCACCGTTACGCGCTTCATCCAGCAGCTGTGCGGCATGCAGTAATGCTTTCGTCGGGACATCGCTCCAGTTGGGGCTGTCGCCACCAAAGGTGTCCTGTTCGATAATGGCGACGCGTTTGCCATCGCGTGCTGCGATTGTTGCCGCTGCACTTCCCCCGGCACCACTGCCGATAACTATTAGGTCGAAATCATATTTTGTTTTTGCCATGTTTTTGTTGCTCCTTAGATAATTCTTCGGTGTTGTTCGTAAAGATAGGCGGCGTCGGGATGGAATACTTTCAGATGGTAACTGGTGACGCGGCGGATATCTTCGCTGGTGACTTCTGGTTTTGTTTCGAGCCACACGATGACGGCGTTGGTGACGTTATGTGCTGTCGTTTCTGCTTCACCGTCGGGGCTGCGAACGCTCAGGCAAGCAGCGCGGACACTTTTGTGGAGCTTTGTTTTGTCAAATGCTTCACTCGGTCGTTTACCGCTTGATTTGACGATGTCGATCGCTTTGCCGTTCATATTATTTCACTCCCGGTGCGACAACGATCACAGACAGGACTTGGTCGACATAGACGAAGAATCCTAGAACCAATAGACCTGCGCCGGCACTGAACTGCAGAAAATGTTTGTTTGATTCACGCCAGCGCTGAATCGAGCTGAGTTTGTGGCCACTGCCGATCAAGGCGTTAACGATAAATAGCGGCGCCAAAGAAATCAGTGTGTATCCCAAGACGCCGACTAACTGCCACTGTACGGGTATGTGAATTAAGATCAGTGCCGCGATGGCGATAGGCGCGATGATAAAGAGGAGTTCGCCTGCGACGCTACTCAGTCCTAGGCCGAATGCTTCGGCGCTTTGTTTTGTTTGTTTTGAACGATTCGAAAGATAGGTTGCCATGCCGCGCGGTATCCATAGCGACGTGCCACGAGCCTTGCGGTAGTAAAACAGCCAAACTGACACACCCAGCCCTACCAGGATGCCGCAGCAGGCGGCCCAGACAAGTAATGGCGGTTGTGTACCAAAGAGTAGTGACGCGATATAAGCGACAAATGAAATGGTGAATAGGGTCATTGTACCGGCGCCTAGGACAAATCCATGAGTCAGTTTGAGCAACCTGGCGTGCGACTGCTTTGATCCGATAGCGTGGCCGCTCATCAGAGTGAGGACGCTGACGCTGAGTTGAAAGCTGGCAATCCATATGTTTATGTTTATTAATCCTTTGTGTCTATTTATACCACAAACGGTATGGTTGGGTCAAAAAAGAGCCACCCGGATAGCCCGGATGACTCTACGGGGTAAACGGATGGCGAATGCCGGACTGGTCTGCATTTATTTTCTGCGCTTACGTTCGCGATACGACCCAACTGCGAGTGCCGCTATCGCAATGACGGTTAATGCGACCGATCCCGCCAAAAGCAGGAACATACTCCAGGTGTAGTGATTGAACATTTCTCCTCCGTACAACAGATAGGTGATGGACAACTGATATAAAGCATAGCATAAAAGTGAGATAGCGTCGCATTTTATTAAAACACTATTGCTTTTTTAACAAACTTATGCTAATGTAGTATTACAACCAATATAAAACAAAAAGGAACAATAACATGCAAACACAAAGCAGTGACGTGGATGTCACGACTATTTCTGGTGCAATTGAATTAGCAACTTGGAATATTCAACGGACAAGTGAGCAATTGCAGAGTTTTATCAGCGTACGCCACGCCAGCATCCCTGACGATATCGAGTTATAAGCTCGTCTAAATAGGGAGTAGAAATTACGGGCCGTATCTGTTACAATAATTCAACGTATAGGCAAGTATGTCTATAAAATACAGATATGGCATTGTAATTCAGCTGGCAAAAGCAGAATGTGATAATGAAATCGCAGACAGCCCTCACCTACTGATAATCATTACTTGTCCGCTATCTGATACACTGTAATAAGTACAGTACACATCATTGATATGGCAGCGTAGCTCAGTTGGTTAGAGCGCGAGACTCATAAGCTCGAGGTCACAAGTTCAATTCTTGTCGCTGCTACCAA
>SEAL01000097.1 GCA_004145215.1 Chloroflexota bacterium
CCATCCGTTGCTTGGTCGTCTTTATGCCCGCCGGGAGCTAGGTCCATGCGCATAAATGTATCGATCATTGTTTCGGCGTCATTAATGAACGTCGCACGTGTAATATCATCGTTATCAACACCCAACCGGTGTGCAAGCGCAGCGCCGGGTGCGCCACCAGGCATTTGCGCACCGAGACTCAGTTCATCCAGCCGAGGATCATTCCGGCCATCGATGCAACGCGTTGCCGCAGTAGCATTCGTCGGGACATAAAAGTCGTTGAGTTTATTGATGATATCTTCCGTCGTAACAGCTACATCGCTACTTCCCACAGAACCCGGCCATACGCCAGTTGTTAGTTTACCCAGACTAATGACACGTGCTGTTTTTTTCAATTGTTCATCCATATATAAATTCTCATCAATTACGTTTTTGCCTTCCTCATTGTACCGTATGTAGACGATTGAACGCCATAACAACGGATTACATATGGCATGCTATTTACTCTTTATTGTTTTTATGCTATAATCTACTTGTCATGATCCTCATGACATAGTTGCACATTCCTACGGTAGATTGGATACACGAGATGAAAGCACGATCATTCCTCAGCCAGATCGCTACCATACTCAGCTTGATGACAGCTGTTGGGTTTGGGCTCGGCACTGGAACTGCAAGTGCGGTTCCGCAGCAATCAATCGAGCAGAGCTACGTCGCTCGCTCAATCCGAACGACTGGATCAACGTCGGGCAGAGCTCCGACGGACTGTCGTCTCGCAAGGACGGCCCCGGCGGCGCACCGACCGTGTACCAGTCCAACTCCAATGTAATCCTGTTGGATCGTGCCGCCGACCGAGAAGTCGGTGGCAAAGTACTGGGGCAAACATTCGCAATCGAATGGGTCGTGGACCCATTCGAAACCGCATACTACCATGTCCAGGTCTCGGAAGCCGAGCAGTCAGAAGGAGCTCGCACCTGGAGCCTACCCATCGTCGGAAGCTCCTGCCGTGGAGCGAACGACATCCTCTACTACGACGATACGGAGCTTTCTCCGGCGGCCTAGTAGGGCAGCCAACCCGACCTAGCGCATTACTGTGAAGCATAGCGAAGGTCAACATCCCACCAGAAAGTCCTTGAAGACCCTGGTGGGTTTTCATTTTGTAGCATAATTAAAACTGAAAGTATATTTGTTTCATCGGGCTGTGAAAGTGGATGCAAATCCAATTTCAGCCGAACGCAAAAGAATAGCTCCAGTGGAGCTGTCTTTGTAAAGTGTACTGATGGAATACGCTTGCGTAGGTTATTATTACTTTACGTAATAACCCTAACGTCGCTTGCGTCGTCGCAAACCAGCAACCTTCAAACGAACCGCATGACGATCAACTAACTGATGCGCCTTATCCAGTTCTACCTGGTCTTGGGCGTTATCACGCAACTGAATCGCACGTTCTAGTGCAGCCTGAGATTCGGCTTCGATGATATCATCACCGTGATCAGCTTCATCTACCAGCACGCGCAGCAACTTCTGAGACACCTCGATCACGCCGCCACTGATCGCAAAGTACTCTAGATCTGTGTCGCCCTTTTTGTAGCGGACTGCAATCGCGCCAGGAATCGCCAGTGTCACCAAAGGTTCGTGGCCAGGGAATACCGCAATCTCGCCGTCAGCTGTCGGCAAAATTACTTCGTACACCTGATCATCGACTTTTGTACCCAGCAATGTGATTAACTTTAGATTCATAGTAATCTACCGTTATTTCTTTTCGGCAGCTTTATCAGAAAGCGTACCATTCACCATGTAGAACCAATCTTCTGGCTTGTCATCGTATTTACCAGC
>SEAL01000032.1 GCA_004145215.1 Chloroflexota bacterium
CTGTGGATAATTCCGCTATTGTTTTTTTACTTAATTAACTATATCTTAAGGATATTAGTGTAAGTTGGAGGGCGCAAAGTGTCACTTAATACCAGATTCTTTAAAGGTGGGTTTTCTAAGAATATATTGAGTAAGAAGGCAATGAGTCGCTCTTCGTTAATGGCATTGGCTCTTATTTTGGCGTTTACAATTGCTATGCCGAATCAGACAATGGCGCTTTGGCTGTTTGATCAAAAAGACAAACCAAAAGAGCAATCCGTGCTAGAGTCTGCAAAAATCGACATTCCAAAAGTACAGGAAGTGGCTGACGCTACAGTTGGACTGGGGTCTGTAAAAAATGACGTCAAGCAAGATCGTACTAAAGATCATGAGATTATATCTAAACGCACACCGTTCACGTCTACATACGAAAATAAAGACGGCACGAAAACGATGGAATATGCTGTTACGCAGCAGAACTTTAAAAAGGGATCATCATGGGAGAAGATTGATAATACACTAAAAGCTGTCCAAGGTGAACTGCCAACGCCTAATCTTTTTCAATCTTTAGCTAACACAAAATTAGAGGCTGATCCTCCGCGCGAGTTTTCCGGCAAAGCAGGCGTCGTTAGTACAAAGATTAAACCTCTTTCTGAAGGTCTTCAAATTGAGGCTGCCGGTAAAACACTTACTATAAAGCCAGTAGGCGCTAAGAACGTTACACCTGAACAGAAGGATGACAAGACGGTCGTCTACAAAGACGCTTGGCCATATGTAGACCTTGAGTATGAGCTACGCGGCGAGACTATTAAAGAAATCATCGTTCTCAAAAGTAATAAAGCGCAAACAGAATTTAATTTTGACGTATCGGGTGGTAAGGTCATCGACCACCCCGAGCGTAAAGGCGAACTAGCTATAGAGGGTATGCCAAACGAGTTTAGCTTTAGCTCGCTGACACTAGCTGTTAATCAAAAAGGAGTTATTAGCGAGGAGCGCGTTACTCAGACTCCATCTAAAAAAGGCATCACGGTTCAAATGGATAAGGACTGGCTTAAGTCTCAGTCTGCTGACTCATTCCCAATGAAGATCGATCCTAGTTTTGGCCGGGACGCGTCCAGTTATTGGATGTTCAAATCAGATGGCTTTAGTTGCGGTTCGAGCAACTGTTACGCGAACATAGGTACAATCAACGACGGCAACTGGCGACACTGGCGATCTTATTTCCAATTTCCTATTAGTGACCTTGCTGGCAAAAAAATTGTCGATGCTAATTTGCACGGCTATTACAAAACTGGTGAAAACGGCATTGGAGATGGTCGTAGTATCGGCATGGGGCATGCTAACTGTATTGCATTCAACTGCTTGGGCTATCAGGTGGGCGGCGCCAACAATGTTGGCGGTGACTTTGATATTAATTTCACCGGTGGACTACAGACGTCGGTTAATAACAGTGACTGGGGTACTGTCTGGAGCCTTTGGGGTGAGGAGGGACCTTATAAAAGTTTTAAACCTTACTACAATTTTCGTGCAACTGTTGTTTACGATAATCCAACCTCACAAGCTACGGCTATAGAGCCAGCAAACGGGCAGGTGACCGTATCGACGCAGCCCACGCTCCGCGTAAATCCAGCAACTGACGCAGACGGTGATCAGATAAAGTACTACTTCCAAGTTAGTACCGGAGTAAATGGTTCAGGGGCGATTATAAATTCTGACTGGATTACGGCAACACAGTGGACAATTCCTGACGGCATTTTACAAGATGGCAATACGTATCACTGGAGAGTATTTACTAAGGGTGCAACTCAAACTGACCCTAACTGGAGTCGATCATTTAAAGTAGATCTTCGAACTGGAAAGGATAGTACACAGGCGTATGACACCGTAGGTCCAATTGGCGTAGATCTTGCGACAGGAAATGCGACAACTTCGACCGACACGCATTCGATGAGCGCGTTAGGCGGCACGATTGGACTATCGCTTAATTACAATACGCCAACTAAAGCGAAGAGTGGTCTCGTGGGGGAATACTGGAATGTACCTCAGAACTACGCTTTCTCGTCTGGGGCACCAAATTCTCCTGCAAACTTTACTCGGAATGATGCAAATATAAACTTCAATAACAGGTCGATATTATACACTCGATGGTGGGGCGGGCGCACCGTCATTCCCGACGAATGACAGTGACCCATTACGACTGATGATGGTTCGTAATGATACAAAAATGACATTTGACTGGGGTGGCGGTGGTCCAGCATCTGGAATGCGATCAGATAACTTCATGACCAAATGGACAGGTTACGTTACTGTTCCAGTTGATGGTAATTATACGTTCGGCGCCGTAGCAGATGATGGCGTACGGATTAAAATGGGCACTGGAAGCGCAGAACAAACGGTGCTTGATTCTTGGCAGGACCAGGGCACTACGTTGTGGGGTAGCTCGAAAGCGCTGAGTAAAGGGACTGCCGTTCCGATCACTGTCGATTACTATGAGAAGGGCGGCGCAGCGACATTCAAGTTGCTTGTGCGAGACACAAACAACGTTGAACAAGAAGTTCCTGTAAAATGGCTAACGCCGAAAGCATCTGCACTACCAAATTCTTGGCAAGGATGGTCAACTAGTACGTAACGCTAATAATACCTACACGTTTACTGACGTAGATGGACGTATCTATATATTTGACGTTGAAGGAAAGCTTACTTCGTTGACATCTCCGACGGACGATAAAAAGCCTGCAAATATAAAATACGAGTATGCGGGTGATCCTTCTCGATTGTTAAAGATTGTTGATGGTGTTAACGCTGGAAGGTATGCAACGCTACATTACAAGGACACTTTGAGCGACCAAGGTAACTGCGGCGCACCAAGTGGATTCGATGCAGTGCCAGACAATATGCTATGTGCATTTAAAACCAGTGACGGCGATACAACCAAGTTCTATTACAAAAATGGTCAACTATCGAGAATTGAAAAGCCAGGCGGCGATAAGATGGACTATGGATATGATGCAGTCGGACGCATTACGCAAACCCGTGATTCAATTGCCAATGATGCAATCGCTGCTAGCGTTCGACAGGATAACGATGAGGCATTAACTCAGCTGTCCTACGATCAGCTAGGTAGGGCGAGCGCAGTGACAGCACCGGCGCCAACGCCGAGTGCAGCGCGGATTAATCATACGTTTGAATATAAGCAATCTGCGACGCAACTGCGCATAGCAGGCGCGAGCGAGCCAAATGGCTTCAGTAAGCGGGTCGAGTACGATAGTTTACTGAGAACAACACGTGAATTAGATGTCGCTAATCTTGCTAGCGCGACAGCATGGGATTCTATTAAGGATTTAGAGTTATCAAAGACGGACGCAACCGGGCTGATGTCGACGACAATTTATGACGACGACGACCGGCCAGTTGAGAGTTACGGCCCTGCGCCAGCACCATGGTTTGGTGTTGATCGCAGGCCACAAAGTGGTTACGTCAATCAAATTCCAAAAAAATCTACAGCGTACGATGAAGGTATGGCCGGTCCGTCGGTATCGGTCTTCGACTACCGTGCAAATTCTAAGAGTCTGACGGGCGCACCGAAGTTGAATGCTTATGGACTACCTAGCGTATCATCGACGGGAGTGTTATCAAAGACGTATCCTACTTCACCTATAGCGATCACGAGTGGCGCGGATGGTTGGGGCATGCGCGCATCTGGTAAGATTCGTGTTCCAACGACGGGTACTTACAACTTCCAGTTCTGGCATGATGACGGTCTGCGTGCGTACATCGACGATCAAATACTAGTCGACGACTGGAACGATGGAGTCAATCGACGCACCGACGGATCGAAAGTACTGGAAGTAGGAAAAGTATATCGATTTAGTGTCGAATATTACGATGCGACCGCAGCAAATAGCCCATCTAGTGTTGATTGGTACATGTCCAGCGTCAATGCACAGCCTGACGCATCTAGTAAAGATTGGACGGGTAAATTAACACCAGGATACTCCTTGAAGACATCCGAAACAGACTACGATGCGCAGCTCGGAAATGTAATAACGAGAACTACTTATAGTAAGCCTGAATATGGACTTGTTGATAAAACCACGCTTGACCCAACAGGTTTAAATTTGCAGTCTACTGCAGCATATGAAACACCAGGCAGCGGATTCTTGCGTCAGATATCGAAGACATTACCAGGTGGCGGGGTGACAACATATCTACATTACGCCGCAGATGAAACCCGAGATAATCCATGTACTACGGCAACCGAAGCATTCAGACAGGCTGGTCGTCCGAAAGGTAAAGTTGAAGCTGATCCAGACGGAGCTGGTATGCAAACGTCTCGTATTAGCGAAACGGTTTATAATGAATCAGGTGAGGTTGTGGCTACGCGTTACAATAACGACGCTTGGACATGTACTGAATATGACGCTCGTGGTCGCGTCAGTCGCACTCTCTTTCCAGCACTCAGCCAATACCAGCCCGCTAGAACGGTTGCAAATAATTACGCCACCGATAATAATCCACTGATCACATCGACAACTGATACCAACGGTACGATTCGCTTAGAGAATGACCTGTTAGGGCGGACCATTAAATACACGGATGTAAAAGGTAATTTAACTACTAATAGCTATGACAGCTATGGCAAGCTCACGCAGCGAGTTAGTCCAATCGGTATTGAATCGTACACCTACGATCAGTATGATCGTCTGACGAGTCAAAAACTTGATGATGTCACGTATGCACAAGTCGTATACGATCAATACAGTCGAATAGAAAACGTTACGTACCCTTCGGCCGGTGCGCAAAAAGTTCAGTATGCACGTGACGCATTAGGGCGGACGAATGGACTAACTTATACACTCAGTTCAAACGGCGCTAATCCTAATTTGATCACTAATCCTTCATTAGAGCAATCATCGGGTACTCCAGCCTTACCAGCTGGTTGGTCGGACGGCTCGTATGGCAATAACAATCGTTCATTAACATATGAGAACGGTGGAAGAACTGGCGACAAGAGTGTTAAAGTTACTATCTCTTCACGTACAGACGGCGACGCGAAATGGGCTTTTACACCCGTTGACGTAACTGCTGGTACAGACTATACATACAGTGATTACTACAAGTCAGATGTCACGACCAAGTTTGTAGCAAAATATACTAACCAAGATAACAGCGAATCATATGTATATCTTGGTGATAAAGCTGCATCTAGCACTTGGACACAGGCATCGTTCAACTTCATTACACCTACGTCAGCAAAAAACGTAATAATATTCCATGTCATAGATAGTGTTGGGACATTGCAAATCGACGACGCCGATCTTCGCACTACAGGGGCGGTTAATCAAGGGTCGGCAAGTATTACCGATTCAATAACGCGTGCAACAACCGGAGATGTAATCTCTGGTATAGAAAACGGTATGAACAAATCGTATACATACGATAATGCTGGTCGTTTAACAAATGCTACTATCGGAAACAATACATTTGCCTACGAATTTGGTTCTGCAAGCGCATCATGTAGCGGCTTGGCGGGTAACAACTCGAACGCCGGTAAGAATGGCAACCGTACTAAACAAACAGTGAATGGTACATCGACAACGTATTGTTACGATCAAGCTGACCGACTAATCGGTAGTAGTGATCCAAACTTTAATACTGTTGAATATGATGCTCATGGCAATACTACCCGTTTAAACTCAACATTACGACCAGCTTATGACGCCAGTGACCGAAGCCGAGGTATCGAACAATTCGACGGTAGTGGAAATGGCAAGGCTGTCTATTACGATCGTGATGTCCAAGATCGGATAGTAGGTCGAAGTACAAACACTATTACAAACTGGAACTGGAATCCTACAGGAACAGTTCATTACGGTTTCACGGGAAGTGGTGATACGCCGGACTTTGTTCAAAATGCAAATGGTGATGTAATTGAAAAATACATTACTCTTCCTGGCGATGTCATTATGACTGTTCGTCCAGATCAAGCGGATGCGGCAAAAAAGACGACGTATTCATTGACAAATATACACGACGACACAATGGCTACTACCAATGCGAGTGGACAGCTCTTTTCAACACACATAACAGGACCATTCGGTGAATATTTGCCTGCACAGACATCGTCAAATAACACAATAGCCGGAACGACCTGGGGTTATGTCGGTCAACATGAAAAGCTCACTGAGACAGACTTTGATCTCTCTGGTGGTATAATTCAGATGGGAGCCAGAGTATACATCCCTGCACTTGGGCGATTCTTAAGTGTAGATAGCGTCGAAGGTGGAACCGATAACAACTACGTATATGCTAACGACCCGGTGAATGAGGTTGACTTAAACGGAAAATGGATACAAATTCCATTAATTATCACAAGGGTAGCGTTAGCGGTTAAATCTGGTCAGAAAGTTTGGAAATCTACAACTTCAATAAGAAGTAAGGCTGGGGCTGCGATGTACAACTCTCAAAATTTTGGTCGCAAGAGTGAACTATTTGGAGCAAAGGGGCTTGGAGCGCAAAAATCAGGTAGATTGAACAATAACAATTTCATTAGATTGGGCTGGGGTAAAGCCCCAAATGGACAAAAAGCTTTCAGGGTGGCTATAGGTCCAGAAAGATGGAAAGCGAGACCCCATCTCGACATTTTTAAAGGAAGATATAAATAATGCCATATAATGCAGAATTAGATATTGAAGAATTAGCAGACAAATATAATGTGGAATTTAGTTCCGAGATGCACGAGAGTAAAGACTATATAGAGTGTATGGTTAACAAAGGTGGTATAGATTTGGATGTTGTTGCAACAAGATTTGGTGAGGACTATTTCTCGTATAGCCTTTCCTCGAGCCATCTACCGCGTGAGCTCTATCCAGATACGATTAAGACAGCCGGCTTTTCTGAGAAAAATCGAAATGATGAAATTCTTCAGAATCTGAGAAAGATACTATCTAAACAGGTGAAGTTTTACTCAAAACCTTCTCTCTTGAATAAAAAGCGAGGCTATATATTACTAACAGTCGACGGCATTGAAACAAAAATATTCCAGAAATCAAATAGTATGGACTTGGATGTTGCTATATAAATCTAATTATTTAATTGAAAAATATTACAAAGATGATCCTAGAACTAGGTGTTTGAATTAAAAAATCGATAGAGGATACTATGAGATCTACGGCAATTGTAAGCCCCATTGGCCCGCTATTTGCTTATTTTGATTAGCTGCTCTGTATATTCACTAGCCTTAAACGTAAAAGATCCAAAGTCGGAATAGTCCCAGAAGCTATTACTCGTTTCGTCACGGTGTGGCTGCTGGAAATCAGTCCAAATCACAGCATCTTCTTTTTTTGCAACTCTCACTACCATGGGCCAGCATCCGTCTACGCCACATACGCAATCAAACAAAGCTAAGTCATCATCAGAATCTGTCGAGTAAGATTTGGACAGAAAGTAACTTAACGGAACTGGAGCATAACCACCTGCCAATTTGGGAGAGTCTTCCTTTTCAGCAAAATTTTATCGTAGGTCATAATAACTAATTTATGCTCATATTATATACAAAAAATGATTAATTGTCAAAAATAAGCATATTCCTCCAGGGTGTCCCATTTGTAGCGATTTACTCTGTTAATAGTTCTAGACCGCTATGGGGAGCCAAGCATAAGCACTATGATTTAAGTCATGGTGTTTTTGTTTATCTGATATTATTAAACTTATGAAACAGCCCAGTAAAAACCGTCAGAAACGTAAGCTCGACCTTGTGATCGTTATAATAGCCTTCATGGTATTCACCGGCATTGTTATTCTCTTCATGAACCATGACCCAGGAAGGCTGACAGACGATACAACAAGTAGTCAAAACCAAGCCCGTATGAGTAAAGCTGTTCATGATCGTGATGTTAGAGTTTGCGATCAAATAAGTGGCGCTATCAACTATACAAACCCAAATGCAGAAAAGAGTAAAAGTGGATTCTCAAGCGGCGTATCTGTCGTTACGCCAGCAATGACCGAGACTCAAGCAAAAGAGAAATGTCGTAATCACGTCCAACAACTTATAAATCAACAAAATTATGAGGACAAAGTATGTGCTGACAAACGTCTTACTCACTATAATTTTAATGAGGTGCGCCGGCCTTGTCCTGAAATGCAAGACAGTCAGTAAAGCTCATATCGAGTTTGCGAATCTTGCCCACTAGTGAGAGTCAAGCATAACCACTTTCTGTAAAAGAAAAACGTTTTTGTTTGGTAAGATATAAACATGACTAAAAACGCTCAAAGACAAAACGGAAGCGCACATATAATTATTATTGTCATCCTTGTCGTGGCAATTGCAAGCTGCCTCGGTTTCCTTTTTTGGAAAAACTATACAAAAACTAACCAAATCCCTCCAGCTTCGACAAAGCAACAAACTGTAGGTTCTGTGCCTGAAGATGAAAGAGATGAGCCAAACAAACAAGACGACTACGTCGATATAGCTGAGTGGGGCGTCAAAATCAAGATGTCTACAAAGGAAGATTTAACTTACAATATCTCGTCACATACAGGCTTGCGTGAAAATACCGAGTATGACGCATTAGGCCTAAGAATCAAAACGAGTTCGGTCATTAATCAATCCTGCGTAGAGTTTGGTGCAGATCTTTACCGCCAAAAGATTCCAACTCAGTTTGAATCAAAGAAGATTGGCGAATACTACTACTATGTGACGGGAGCTCCTGGCCAGTGCTCCGAGGATCAGGCAGATCTTGAACACTCTTGTTATACTTGGCATATGAAACAAAGTCTCGCTGTGACATTTATATTGCTTGTATTCACCGCGATTGCAAATGTCATACTTGCTTTTATTTATGGAAACGAAGGCTACGAGGCATTTTTAGCGGTCTGCTTCGGATTACTTATCATCTTTATCTGGCAAAGTTACGGTATCATTGCTGCATTTATTCGAAAGTACGGAAAGTTTTCGATTCTATTATCGCTTCCCACCGTAGCTCTATTGTGGGTTCTTGTCTTGCCTGCAATTATGGGGGCAATAACGTACGATATTCCCGGCGCTGTAAAACATGATATTAACTGGATGCTTGTTGTTTTAGGCGTTATACCCTTCGGTATACAGACACTTTTTTCTAAGCGCAAAAATAACTCCCTCACATCTGTAGCTGTAGGCATGACTGTTACGATATACTCGGTGTTCGTCGTTTTTATCGGAGCGATATTGTTTTACGACACCTCTAGCTCGTTCAGTAATATTGGTCTAGTTATTGCATTCGAATTTCAGCTGATCATGAACTTTTTGATTATCAGAGCTGGCTATTTTGATCGTGCGCTAACATATGCAAATGCGCAACTGGCTAAACATCCGCAACTACCAGAATCTGTGCAGCGCTACTATATCGTTGCAGTTTGCGGAGCACCGCTCGTGATTCCATTAATGATTATTATCGGACTGATGCTAGTGGCTATGACAGCACGCTAGTTCTTAATAGGCTTAGAGTGATCTGCCCCTCCGAAAGGCCCTCTCTATCCACTTCCCACGAGTCTGGCTGCTACTAAATCGCACACGCTGATGAAGGGTGAAGCGCATATTGGTAATACCGCAGAAAAATAGCACGAATAACGCCCACGTGATGATAAAAGGTACGAACAGTACGATGTATAAAAACGTATAGGCATCGTAGGTAATAAATACGCGAACCTTTTTACCTTTTAATAAACCCTTTGGTTTTACAACGAGCGCTTTTGGCATTTTTGAGTGATCGTCGAAATGATAGGCAAAACCTGGCGTTAACGTTTGATCGATAAAGTTTTTGAGTAGTGCTGGCCACCCGCCCCACCATAATGGATGGAATATGGCGATAACGTCTGCGTCAGCAATCATCTGTTGATAATGCGCGCGGATTGGTTGATCGTTTTTCCAATCGTCCGGGGTTTGGTAGTTGACGATCGGTAATTGCGGATCCATTTGATAAATATCGAGTATTGTTACGGAGTGATTAGCGCTTTGTGCGCCATCGGCGAAACTACGACTGAGTGAATGGTTCAATGATTGCGTACTAGGGTGGCCATTAATAACAAGGACGGATTTTTTGATAGGCATTACTGAAGTTTCTTTCTATAAGTACAATAATTGATCCGGTCTAATCACGCTGTAAAATTTGTTACGATAATTTTTATTGTGGTGAGTTACCGCAAATCGTGTTTTTCATTGTAATAACTAATTGATTGTTCAAAGTATGGCAAATCTTTATTCGCCACGACAGAGCCGATATGGGTGATGGATATGGTCGGGTCGTAGACTATGTTGTGGCCTTGCTGGCGTAGGCGCAGACACAAATCTTCCTCTTCTTTGTAGAGGAAGAACTTTTCATCAAATCCACCAACACTTTTAAACGCGGCAGTTTTGAACAAGCTGGCAGCCCCAGAAGTCCAGGCGACGGCACCCTTTTCTGATCGAGCCTCCCAGTAGCTGGTCGGTGAGTCTGGTCTGCTGGATATATCGAGTTCACCATGATCCCATGCCTGCTGCTGTTCGTCTTGACCGACTAGCCGTGGACCGACTGCGACCGCATTCGGCGATGCTAATAGGGAGTCAATCATACGCTTAATTGTATTTGGTTGCAGTATTCGTGTATCGGGATTGAGCAGTAGTGTGAAGTCGCTGTCGTGTATTGTGGATAGTTTGTTATGTCCAGCACCAAACCCGACGTTCTGATCCGAATAGACAGTTACGATGTCGTCATGTTTGAATTCACCCAGGTCATCACCTGATGCATTATCTAGTATGTATATTTTGTAATCGATAGCAGATCCGTTCAGATCGGCAACAGCGTCTGCAATACTACTGCGTAGGTAGTCAATCGTATGATAATTGACGTATTGGATTGCTAGCGTAGGGTTATTTATCATTGTCTAAATTGTACACCGTGGACGTACTAACCAAAAGCAGCCGGGTTGCGATGAAGCGATCGTAGGACTAGAATGAATACATAAAACGGAGGTGTTATGACGGTAAAGCTGACTAGTTATGTAAATTTGAATGGTAATGCAGCACAGGCGCTCGATTTTTATCAAAGTATCTTTGGAGGGACTGTCGATAGCGATACGTTCGGTGGGTTCAATGAAAAATCCGGCAATGCTATGCCAGTTCCGCCCGAAGATAACGACAAAATCATGCACGCGACGCTGACAACTGATAATTTTGAACTGATGGTATCCGATTATCCCAGCAGCTGGACAGATACGCCTTCGGTTTCGAATATCACGCTGACGCTAAACGGTGACGATGAATCAGTACTGCGTGGGTACTGGGATAAACTGATTGTTGACGGTACAATTCAGCAGCCATTAGAAGTTGCAGAGTGGGGCGATATGTTCGGCTCTGTAACGGATAAATTTGGCGTGTCGTGGATGTTTGACATAGCTCCTTCGAAATAAATCGGTTGCTGTTATTGAACGCGCTATTCATTTTAGGATCAAGCGGAGTACAATTGCATATATGACGAAGCAAAAGATATACAATTTTTTTTATGGCAACATATTCGGTCGAACGCTCGCATTCGGCGTACCGTTCGGTGTATTAAATGGATTCGTATTTCATCTCGATGAACCGTTTACTGCAAGTCTGGCTCGTGCGGTTATCACTGGCCTGTTTTTTGGCGTCGTCATGGCAATTGCGCTCCATCGGCCGCTAAATCAGGCGGCAGAGAGTGCAAATCATCGATTTAATCATGAGCAACCGGGCTTTAAGGCCATGCTGAGGAGCGGGCAAATACCAACAGATGTGCACGAAAGGCAAAAATACGAGGCATATCTGGATTCGATTTTGGCCGAATATAGACGAGCTAAAACGATGTATATGCAAAAATATTCAGTGCAAGTTCTGGCATACTGCGTCTTGGCAATATTTTTCCTGATAACACTTTCAGATCCTACGCTGTGGCCGTTCGCGTTTATTTATCCTGTCGTGATTGCGATTGATTTAGTTAGCAAATACTATGTAAAACGAAAGATCCGCAAGGTTCAGCAGATAAAAACGCGTATGAATAAATCGTAAGTTGCGGTCATTTGAACCGTCTATCATCCTTATGGTATGATAGAGCAAGTAATAATAGGGAACTAGGAGAATAGCAACATGGATGGGGGACCGTTTCGTGGGTCACGACCTACTGATAGAACTGTAGTGGGGCGTACCGAATCTGTACGTCGACAGCCAGTCGAACCGCAGCCTATTGCTGCCGAACCAAAGGTTGTTCACCATGCTCCGGCGCAACATCACACGCCAAAAGAAAACAAATCGTCAAAGCGATTTATTCTTCCGATCATTGCGCTTGTAGTGATAATCGCCTTGGTCGTAGGCGGCTGGTTTGCCTGGTCAAAACTGCAAAACACCGGTACGGCAATTGATGGTGGAAAATACCAAGCGGTGTTTTTCACAAACGGTCAGGTGTATTTTGGCAAGCTACAGTCATTTAACGGTGAATACATGAAGCTAAAAGATATCTATTATCTGCAAACACAGCAGGCTGCTGGTGAAGAGCAGGAATCTAAAAATCCTCAGGAAACGACAACCGACCAGGGGAACGTACAGTTGATCAAATTAGGTGACGAAGTACATGGGCCCGAAGACGAGATGGTGATTTCAAAGAGTCAGATGTTATTTTTTGAGAACCTAAAGACTGATGGCAAAGTTGCGCAGTCAATCGAAAACCACAAAAAGACCAAATAGAACTACTGGCATATATTAAAACACCCGGCATTCAATGCGCCGGGTGGTTTAATATTCGTTCTATGTTTAGTTAAGCGATTTCGCATATTGCGCCCAGGATGCAGGCGCAATGTTTTTTTCAGATTTGATCAGTATCAACAGTCCGTTTTTTGATAAAATGACCGACTGCGGTCCTTTGGCGGATGTTCCTAGATAGACATTAGTATCGGCACCCTCGACTTTTGTTGTGGCATTAAATTTTTTTGCGACTTCGGCGACTTCGCTCTCTACTTTACCGCTGAATGATTGGGGTAGCGGTTGCTGGCTGACAGAGATATTGACGCCGTCAACCTGGTCATTGTAGGCGTATACCGGGTCAGAATTTGGCGGGCTGACACGCTTCCATCCGCCAAGATCGCCGATAGTTTTACTCGCCGGGATAACCGTTTGGTATTCCAGGTTTTCTAGAACAGTATTTTCCACACCAGGAGTACTGGTGTTGGCGTCAGCGACGGGATTTTGCGAGCGACTAATGATTGTCTGGTAGCCAAATACGCCGATGGCAGCGACAACGATGACGCAACCAACTACCATTAGCTTTCTACGGGAGGCAACTTTTTTTGGAATTGATTTAACGGCCGTCAGGGACGGTAGCCTGATTTTCGGCAGTGAACTGACGCTGATGTTGATATCGATTGACTTTGTCGATTCAACCTCGCTGATTTGAGTGTTCGTCGTTTTGACGTTCAAATGCAGGTTACTTTTTGGTGCTTCAGTTTGTTTTTCCTTTTTCTGAACATCTTTGATCAACTTTTTCGGATCAACTGGTGGCGGAGTCGGTCGCTTTGGCTTTGCTGGTTTTTTTAAATGGGCACTCAGGGGCGCTTTGGCGCCAGGCTTGCGCATACTCAGATCGAGACGCTTTTTATTTGATCGATTTGTCTTTTTGAATTCCATCTATGTCACTACACTCTATGCAATTATTCTAGCATAACAGGTATAGGTAAGCTAATTTCAAACTATTGGTTGCTAAATGTAAAGCCAAGGTTGCTGACGTACGCGTTAGTGGCAGTGCGGCCAGCCATGTTGATTCGTATGACCAAATCATTTCCAGCGGTGAATCCGCATGTTGCTGGATCTGCACTGCCGGATGCTGTTGCTTTTTGCCACGTCGCTTGAACTCCCGATGAGACTGATACGGCGCTGCCGCATGCGACCAGCCCGGTAGCTGTGTTCTTGTAGATTTGGTATGTCACCGCAGCATTTGCGTTATCGGTACGCCCTAGCAGAGATGTTGTACCACTCGCAAACTGTTTAAATGATGCCGGTAGTTTGTAGGTGACATAGATGCTCTTTGTCTGAGTTGTTGACGATGACGCCTGCCATCGATAGAAGTTATACGTGTCATTCGTCGCACATACATTCGCTTGTCCACTGGTGCCGTTGTTGATGTTTAATGTATTAGAGCAGAAGTCTGTCGTCATCGTACCGGTAGCTGTGCCGTTCTGAACGGCATTAGGAAATTCTGGCGATAACGTCACAAATGTATCTGGACTAGCGCCACATGCACCCCAGCCTTCTGACTCGTAGCACTGTACTTTACCAATCGTGGTGTCATAGTACATGCTGCCTAGGAGCGCGTCATTGTTTGCTCCAACTGGTGCGGATGCAGACTTGTCGAGGGTGAAGAGTGTTGTCGAGTTACCTCCGGTGCCGCTACCGATCTGCACGTTTGGTCCTGCTGAGCCGCCGCCATTGATTGTGCCGCCCTGGGTGACGCTGAGATTGTCGATGTAATATGTGTATGCGCCAGGCCCTAACTGACCAAAGGCAACTGTGTTGTCGGCATTGATTCCGGATGCTGGCGTTTCGAATGTACAGTTTACTTTTGTCCACGCCGAAGTCGATACGGTGACGTTATCTTGGCAGGTGGCGGTGACGTTGCTGCCATCGCTCGTGTACAATACGCCAAAGCTTGTAAGTGATCCAGTCTCAAGTTTTACGGACATCGAAACTGTATATGTTGTCGATGGAGTCAGCGGACCAGATAATACATTGTATCCACCCGAATAGGATCCAGTGGACACGATTTTAACCGATGCATTACCTGATTCAATGTAATCACCCTTTGTCGTGTAGCGATCGACTGTCGATACCCCCGCGATGTTCCATGTTCTAGCAGGGAAGGTCGAGCTGCTGGGACCTGGGATTTCTGCCCCGCCGTTTGATGCATATTCGTTTGTGCCGCTATTTACAGAAAATAGTTTTGCTGCAGATGAGCTTTGTACATCGAGTAGTCGCACTTCCGTTCGCTTGCTGGCTGTTGTCATATGCATTTTGTAGTGTTGATGCGCCTGATCCGCCTGCGACAGTCCAATCATTGCCATTCCAGAATAATGTCGTGGTGATGTTCTGTAGCATTGGAATGTTCTGTTCGACGCCATCGCCAGCGCCAGCATTTGCACGTAGGGTAAATGGCAGCGATCCATTTGCTGCAGAAACGTAGGTGACCCGACCGGCCGTTCTGATTGTTGGATCTGGGAGGGTCGCGACTCGGCTTGCTGCACTAAACCCAACAATGATTGCAGCCGAGTTGTTGACACTGTTCGTGGTAATCGTACAGTTAGCCGCGACTGTCGCACCACTTGTGTAACAGTTTGCATCGTTTGCAACGGTCGAGAATGTTGGCGTATTCAACACCACTAATCCGTTAGCGCCAGTCCCGCTGCCCGCACCTCCGCTGATTGTGACGTTACCACCGTTCGCATTGCCGGTTGTCGCGTTACCACCCTGGACGCTCAGCGAACCACCCGCTATTGCCGTTGCGGAACTGTCCGTTCCTTGGATGGTGAAATCGTTTGGTGCAGTTGCGGCCACTCCGTTGCCGAAGTAAACAGTGTTCGATGTGTCAGAGAACGTCGCGCGAGTTGTGCCATTTGTTGCAATGTCTACGGTATTTTTCGCTTGTACGGTTGTGGATCCGCTTGCGGCGTTGCCATTATTACCGACAATAACATTCGTCGTTCCACCACTTGTATTGTTGTCGCCAATTAATATCGTCTGACTACCGCTCGCGAGTGAATTATTTCCGATCTGAATATTTGATGCGTTCGACGAACCGATGTAGATCGTACCATCAGTACCATTGCCGGTCTTGTTGCCGCCGTCTATCGCAATTGCTCCACCGTCTGCATTAGCCCCGCCGGCATCGCCACCTTGCAGCATCAAACTGCCGCCGCTCGATCCCGCACCCTGACCGCCACCACCACTCTTGACGGTGAGCTCTGTACCTTCAGCGTCGTCTGCGGCCTGCGCGACGGAGATTGATTTATTTGCATTGCTTCCGAGCGTCAAGTCGCCGCTACCAGATACCGAGAATACGTCAGCGCCGGCGTTCTGCAATTGCACTAGGTTGCCTGTTCCGGTTTTGTTCAGGTGGATGCTACTGGTGTTCGAACTGGCATCGGTCTGGACGCCTTGTCCTAGTTGGATAAAGTTGTCAGCGGTTTTTCCCTGAAGTGCGCCAGCATTCAACGCATAGGGCGATGCCGTAATCTGTTTCATTGGCAGCATTTCGCCGTCTGCTGGACATGGTCCTGTGCCAAAGGTCGCGCAGGTATTTGCCGATCCGGCAACATTCATCGACAGCCATAAGTTTTCTTGGTCCCAGTCGACGCTCGATCCGAATGGATTGACGCTGCCTAGATTAACGGAAAAATAGCCGTTTTTGACGACTATTCCAGCATTTGCATTTTTGTTGATATGATTTTCGGTCCAGCGGACTGTGCCGCCAGGATTTCCGATGGCCGTTCCGTTCCCGTTTTGATAAATTTTGAACTGCATATTATAGCGCCCATCAGGAACAACGGCCCCGGCTGCGCTCTGCAGTCGGCCTTGAAAACTGATCGTCCTATTGGTGCTTGGAGCCGCTTGCGTGGCGGATGCAAAAATAAGCGTTGTAATTAACGCGACGATCATCGAAGCTATTGCTGCATACAGCAAAACGCGACGACGTATATAACCAGTGGGGAGGTGGCACCACATATTCATTTTGTTTGTTTCTATATCTGTTTTTTGATGTAGAAATGTTTATTTGCTGAAGATGTGTGGTGCCATCAAAAGCTATGTAAATTGTAGCATAAGCGTCGTATAAAATCCAACTTTTGACCACTATTCTTGGTCACTAAATTGACTATAAATTCACGCCCTAGAAAAACATGAGCCTTATGGTATAATGAGCAAAACAATAATAGGGCTTTTGCAGCACAGACAAACAGTGAATATCCCAAAAATACTTGTTGCCATTGCGGCCGTCGCTAGTACGGTCGCTATTGTCGTGACGTCTGGAATCGCTTTTGCAAACGGTAATCTTCAGGGATATGCCGCCGATACGCCACTGGATAACGGAACGATCGTTCAGATGACAGGGAAAAATTCGAATCGGGTTAAAATCGCAACCCAGTCAGAACTGCAGAATATGTTCGGAGTGACTGTCGATCGCAACCAGCTATCAATGACCCTGACGAATGAAGGATTGCAGAACGAAACGTTCGTTGCCGTATCAGGAACCTATAACGTCCTAGTCAGCACACAGGGCGGGGTGATTGCTGCCGGTGATTACGTCACGTTGTCGTCGGTAAACGGCGTCGCAATGAAAGCCAGCACTGATCAAAAAACAGTATTTGGTCGTGCCACTGCCGGATTTGACGGCAAGGGAGTTACGCTTGGGTCAACGACGCTGAAAGATACGGCGGGCAATACCAACAAAACTGTCACGCTCGGATCAATTCCGGTCACGATCGACATCAGGAGTAACCCAAACGAAAAAAGTACAAAAGCGCAGGTGCCCGAGGTGCTAGAGCGAATTGGGCAAGCGATTGCAGAAAAAGAGGTCAGTCCAATCCGTATTTACTTGTCTATGGGTATCACTGCCGTCAGCCTGATTGCAGCTATTGCCGTGTTGTATGCGGGCATCCGCAGTAGTGTGATCTCGATAGGCCGTAATCCAATGTCTAGAAAATCAATCTTTCGAGCCCTACTGGAAGTTATCCTGACGAGTATTCTGATTTTAATTATTGGCCTTTTTGCGGTATATTTACTATTGAAGCTATGATGTCAAAATAAGGTGGGTTATTAACGAACATGGGACTATTCCAACACAAACAGCAACCTCAGCCATCCCCTGATGAAGTGGCCGCTGCAACCGAGCAGCATTTTCTTGACGAGAACTTTCGTGAAGAGTTGCGTAACCATGGCCGCCTGTATTTTGAAAAAATCATTAACGAAAACGGTGATCTGTTCAAAAAAGACCTCGATGCGACAATTACGGCGCTCAATACTCAGATCAAAGAACACACCACGGCGCAGTTAGACGCAACAATCGAGCAAGTTGGCATTGACCTAAAAGAGCATGTTACGCAGCAATTGAATGCGCAGTTTGCCGACTACACAAAAGCCGCCAAAGAATCTCAAGATGCTGCGCTAAAATCATTGCAGCAGAGTGTTCAGTCAATCCAAGAAAAGCATCAGCAACTGAGTGTTGCATTACAAGCAGATGTTGCGAAATTGCAAAAAAGTGTCAGTGATCAAGAGGCGATGATGTCGAATGTCATTCAGGGGAACATGACGCGAATTATTGCCACCAAAGATGCTCAGGATGCTGCGATTCAATCTCTGAACCGCACTGTTCAGGCGCTCGAAACTCAGCAACAGCAACTAGGCGATGCGCTGCAAAAACAAATCGCTACGCAGGAATCTATGATGATCAATGTATTCGAAGATAACATGGCACGTATCATCGAGCATTACTTGCTGGGAGCGTTGGGTGATCAGTTCGATATGAAGGCGCAGTTGCCATCGATCATTCAGCAGCTGGAAACGAACAAACAAGCAATTGTGGATGATATGAAATTATGATAGATGAAGCAGCAAAAACGTACGCTGATTTTGTTATTCCGGCCTCTGTCGTTAACAAGGTTGATGTATCACGTCTAGTTGCCGAAGTTGAACGCATCGATAGTGAACTGAACGCTGCTGACGTTCGCGTCAAAACCGGTGGCGAGCCAGTACAGAAGCCAATCCTATCTGAACAACTGGCTGACTTTATCGCTAGCAACGAGTTGGTCGTTAATGACGCACGTGACCGTAGTGAACTAATTCGTCAGCTGCGCCTATTAAAAGACAAGGCGCCGGCAGTGCATATGACGTTTGCTGTTCCTGCCGACCGCGAAAGTCTTCGGTATATCGTGCAGTGGGTGCGAGAATCTGTTCATCCGCAAGCATTACTTCAGATTGGATTGCAGCCGTCGTTGGTCGCAGGTGTCTATTTACGTACGCCAAATCGTGTCCATGATTTCAGCCTGCGGGCTGCGTTGAACGGTCAACATGATGCACTCGTCAAGGAGCTAGGAGCACTGCGTGCAGGGTAGTCGAATTTTCAATAACCTAGTCAGCGCCGGCAATCCAGTCGGTGAAATTATTGGTATTGATTCGTTCATGGTGAGTGTTCGTGGACTGCAACCGACAAATGTTCATGCAACCGTGCGATTTGATGATGATACGCGCGGCTATGTTCACCAGGTCACGACGTCGCGGAACTCGTTAATAACCTCGAAAAAAACGATGCTATGAAAAAAGCCGTCGTTGTTGTCAGTAACTCATTCGAATCGCTCATTCTGACCTATTTGGCGCCATATGTCGGCGCTGCACATGGTGAATATTTCTGGCACAAATTAAACATGGATACGTTGATGATTTATGACGACCTGACAGCGCATGCCCAGGCGTATCGCGAAATCTCATTGATTGCTGGCGTCAGCCCAGGTCGTGATTCGTATCCAGGTGATATGTTCTATACACACTCTAGTTTGCTGGAACGAGGCGGTAAAACCGAATCAAATCATGCTAGCCAAACATTGATCCCAATTGTTTATGCACCGGGTGGAGACATCACTGCGTATTTACCAACAAATATCATGTCCATAACTGATGGTCAGTGGATTCTAGACGGACAAATATTCAAAGACACAATGCGTCCAGCGGTCAGTACTGCACTGTCCGTGACGCGTGTTGGTGGTGTTGGTCAGAATAAACGACAAAAAGGGTTTGCTGACAAACTGAACCTGACGCTTGCAGGTTATCGAACAGCCGAAGAATACGCCCACTTTGGTACCGAGCTGAGTCCACAGGCGCAGGCTGATTATGACAAGGGTTGATGAACTCGAAGCGGCGCTCAAAGCAGAAGTAACCACCATCGATCAGGTCAAGAAAGCAGCGATCGAAAAAGCGGCAAAGGCCGAGGCTGAAAAAGCTCGCCAGGCCGATGAAGCGTCACAAGCAGAAGCTACAGAAAACGCATCGGCTGCTACGGAAGAGGGTAAAAAGTAGATGCGTCGTCCACTAGAAATCAAGGCCGAAGAAGCATCCGTCCGATCGGTTGTCAGCCTGACGTCAGCACTCGAGAGCCTGAGTAGTATGCAGATTGCAAAGACAAAAAACAAAGTACTGATCAGTAATCAGTTTTTTGACTTTTGATTACCGCAAAGGGTGGACTGAGCGGGGATATCGACAATCGTCTGATTCGTAAATTCCTGGAACACTATGATGAAACGAAAAATGACGTATTAGTGATCGGTCATCACGGCGCAACCAAACTAAAGCAAGCGCATGTGGATTATACATACTACTTTGACCTGCCAGAACATGACTACGTGAATGTTGATCCGTTAATGGACATCACCAGGAGATATGCAAAAAGTCGCATTTTTTACCAAAACTATATTTCGTTATCGCAGCAAGAAATCAAAGACGTTGATCTAAGCGAGGTGGTATCCAGCAAAGGTCGTGTTGCAGATCTGTCTACTGTTGGTAAAGATATGGTGACGGAAAAAACATATATTTTTGAACCGAGTTCGTATGCAGTGGCTGCGTATTTGGAAAATTCTATTTTACGACTGACTATTTCTCAGTTTATCTATGACAGTCGATTGGCGCAGGTTGCCAGTCGGTTCAAGGCGATGTCTGCGGCCAAGGAGCGCTCGATTGAAAACGCTGCGTTACTACATACCGAATACAACCGATCAAAGCGAAACCAAGTAGATACAAGGCTGAAAGAATCATTGGCTGGTCTAAAGAAAATACGTGCTGGGGGAGCAAATCTCCGCTTCTAGTCAGTAGCCTAGCGCACGGCGATATGGCGATTTGTCTGAATATTGGTGGCGATTACAGTATCCAAAAGGGCGACGCGGTGACACGCAGCGGTCATAGTCTCGAGATTCCTGTTGGTGAAGAAATGATCGGCCGTGTTTGGGATGCGATGGGTCGACCAATCGATGGCAAGCCGCAACTCGAACCGGCAACACTCGATAAAATGGTCAAACGCTCAATCTTTTCACCGGCTTTCCAAGAAACGAGCCTAGAAAATCGTCCCGACGAAGTGTTGGATACAGGAATGAAAGTACTCGACTTTTTTACGCCATTCGTCAAAGGTCGCAAGATTGGAATTATTGGTGGTGCTGGTGTTGGTAAAACTGTCCTTACGATGGAAATTATTAATAACATCGCCGAAGGATCCGGCGCAATTAGTATGTTCGCTGGTATCGGCGAGCGTATTCGCGAAGGTCACGAATTATACAAAACATTGCAAGACAACGATCTGCTGAAAACGACCGCCATGTTCTTTGGGCAGATGAACGAAAACCCTGTGCAGCGTAGTTTGATTGGCTTGGCGGCGATCACACTGGCAGAATACTTCCGTGATGATATGAAAAAAGATGTGCTGCTATTTGCCGACAATATGTATCGGTATATCCAGGCAAAGAACGAAGTGTCGACAATTATTGACCAGACCCCAGCCGAGGGTGGCTACCAGCCTACGGTGTTTTCTGATGTCAAAACATTCCAGGATCGCTTGGCAACAAATGCAAATGGCTCTATTACGGCATTGCAGACAATTTACGTTCCGGCGGATGACCTATCGGATCCAGCTGTGCAAATGATTTCGCACGAGCTAGATAGTACGATCGTGTTGTCACGTGCCGTTGCCGCCCAAGGTATTCGCCCAGCTGTTGATATCCTCGCATCAAAATCCAGCCTGCTGACGCCAGAAGTTGTTGGTGAACGACATTATGACCTGGCGACCAGGGCGACGGCAATTCTGCAAAAATACGAATCACTCAAGGGTATCATTGCGATTATCGGAGAATCAGAACTATCGGCCGAAGATCGTGATGATTATAACAAGGCAAAACAATTGATCGAGTTTTTCAAGCAGCGATTTAATGTCATGGAAAAAGTAACAGGCGTTCCGGGTGAACATATGACGCGTGAAAAAACACTCGATGGTGTCGAAGAGATTATTGGTGTTACCGAAGAAAAAGATAAAACGCAGCCAAAGGCAAAGGAATCTGAAGCCCCTGGCGCGCAACCTACTGTTAATGCAGAGCCTGACGATGCACCAGCAGCACCTGTTGAAGAAAAGGAATAGCGATGGCGGAAGACATGACACAGCCAGAAGCACCGGAAGTCACTGCTGATCAATCAGCGTCGGAAAAAGTGCACAGTGGAAAACCGACAATATCGGTGAAAGTCTATGCCCCCTTTAAAGTCTATTTCGAGGGCGAGGCGTATAGTCTGAGTGCGGTCAATGCAACGGGGCCGTTTGACGTACTACCGAAACACCATAACTTTTTATGCATGTTGGTTCCATGTGAACTAAAGATTCAGACGCCTGATAACGGCGAAAAAACGATCAAGCTGCACCGTGCACTCATGCGCGTTTCTACTGGACATGTCAGTGTCTTTGTTGACGTTTAGTCTATAGTTGCTGGCTATCCAGCAACGAAGTAATCAAATGCGAATGCCTGGTTGGCTGGCGCTGGGCTGCTGGTACAGATACTGAATAATACGTGCAAAGCAGCCAGCGGACGTATTGTTACCGGTATTGATGTTAACCGTGCCGGATGTGTCAGATCCAGTCACTGATGCTGATCCGCCGCTTCCTAGAACTGCTGCGTTAATATTACGGCTAGGTGCTGGTCCGGTAAAACTCAAGTGGTTAGGGATTTGTAATACTGCATTACCGCTCAGAATTAATCGAGAGGCAGTAATTTGTGATGCGGTGATTGCGCCGCTGAATGTCGCAGCGCCGGCAACGCTCAGGTCGCGAACAGTTGTCGCACCTTGAACAGCCAGTGTTGTTGCCACCTGCAAACTATTCGCCTGTGTCGTGCCGAGGTTACTGTCGCCTGAAATCGTCAGGCTCGGTCCTTGAATACTACCGCCGGATTGAATGTTGCCAGCGACATTTAGGTTGCCGCGCATCAGCGTCTGGCCAGATATAATTGCGTTGCCCTGAATCGTCAACGTCTGAGATGCGTTACCGACAGTCGCATCGGTATTCGCTAATTGCTTCAACGCATCTTCGGTCAAACCTTGGCTTGCGATATCAGGAGGTGGGGTGACTTTTTGACTGTTTAAGTAATTCACGATTGCGACGGCGCCAGCGATCACGATCAGCAGCACAAACATCAAAAAGTACAGGTTGATTTTTCGCAGGAACTTTTTGACCGGCGAAACTTTCTTTTCCTTTGGTTCGTCATTGCCTGATTTTGCTTTGGCGGCAGCCGCTTGTTCAGCTTGCTCTTCCTCTAATTCGTCAGGGGTACGACTCAGCGCGTCAGCGGGAGCTTGCTGAGTGTCATCGGCTGGTTTGTTGTCTGCGTCAGAGGTGGGTTTTTTATCTGCGTCCATGTGTGTTGTTTTTTTCGATTATGCTTATGCACGATTGTACTACAAGTGGGCCGCGAGCGCTAGTTGTGTTTTTGCTAGTCATCAGAGATAATACGTACATAAAGCTTATGCGAAACCGGAGATTGTGGAGGAACTTGAAAGCGATGCTGCTGCTGGCGGTATTGTTTGTCGTTGGCACTGCCGGTCCTGCTTTTGCCGAAACGTCTAATTCGCAGAACTATCAGGTAACCGAATCGCAGTTCGGTGTCGGATCATCGATGGAAAGCTGTTCGCAGCAATATTGTGCGAAAGCATCGATTGGTGATATTGCTGGCGGAACCAGTGAAAGCGCTGGCGGCACCAAAGCAACCTTTGGTGACGTAACACCTGACGAGCCGCTACTAGAAGTGATCGTGCAGGATGGCCAGTCGAACTTGGGAATCCTGAGTACTGAAGCGACTGCGACAAAAACGACAATCGTTCAGATCCGTAACTATCTAAGCGATGGTTATACAATGCAGATCATTGGTGATCCGCCGAAATATAGTGGCCATTCATTAAAAACGTCGAACACGCCAGTTGCCGCGCAGCCTGGCACGGAACAGTTTGGTATCAACGTCGCCAAAAATACCACGCCAAATGTTGGGAATGACCCAGTGCAGGTCCCATCTAGTGAAGTTAGTTTCGGTCAGGTGAACGAGGCTTACCGTACGCCAAACCTATTCAAATTCGCTAGCGGCGACGTTGTAGCGCGTAGTGAAACAGAATCGGGCAGGACGGACTATACGATTACTATGATCGTCAATGTGTCCAGCTCGACCCCCGCTGGACACTATACCGGTGACTTTGCTGCTGTAGTTATCCCCATATTTTAACAAAATCTGTGTATAACTAAGCAACGGCGAAAAATGTTGTCGATAACTCATTGCATTTGGTATAGCAGTTATGCTAAAATTCCGCATGAACCCCTTAAATGGGATCAAATATAAAACAAACACTAATTAGGAGATACATGAGTATGTATACACTCAAATCAATCGCTCGGCGGAGCGTGACTCTTGGTGCGGCCTTTGCTATCGTAGCATCGAC
>SEAL01000033.1 GCA_004145215.1 Chloroflexota bacterium
GGGCCACGTAATGTTTTATGTGTCGTCGTTGTAATGACATGGAATCCATAATCGAATGGATTTTTCGCCACACCGCCAGCGATCAATCCCGCAATATGCGCCATATCTGCCATTAATAGTGCGCCCACTTCGTTGCCGATCGCTGCAAACTTTTCGTAGTCTAGTTCGCGTGGGTATGCACTGAACCCGGCAATGATCAGTTTTGGACGGTGCGTCAGCGCCAATTCCCGTAACTGGTCATAGTCGATCTCGCCAGTACTAATATCTTTCATTTTGTAGCGCACAAAATTATATAGCTGCGCACTACGAGTGACCGGTGCACCGTGGGTCAAATGGCCACCATGCGATAGATCCATCGCCAAAACCGTGTCGCCAGGATTTAGCCATGCCGAATAAACTGCTTCGTTTGCCGGCGCACCGGAATGTGGCTGTACATTTGCGTGATCTGCGTTAAATAACTGCTTCGCACGATCAATCGCCAGCTGCTCTATCTGATCGGTAAATTCTTGCCCGCCATAATAGCGCCTACCCGGATAACCTTCGGAATATTTGTTCGTCAGAACACTTCCCATTGCGGCCAGCACTTGGTCGGATACATAATTTTCACTTGGAATTAATTCCAAGCCTTCGTGTTGCCTCTTTTTTTCAGCTGCAATCAGCTGAGCAATTTGCGTGTCTTTCATGACAGCCTCCTGTTTGGTATAATTATAACAGAGATCACGGCGATAGTAATCGTCAAACACTTGCAGTATAGGTTGACAATATATCATATATGATATATATTTGATCTATGGAATCAGAAGATTACAAAGTCAAAATCGGCAACCTCATTCAGGAAAGTCGGCAACACCGCGGCTACACTCAAGCGCAATTAGCAGAGGCGCTCGGCACCAGCCAAAGTGCAATCAACCGCATCGAAAAAGGCGGACAAAACATTAGCCTAGAAATGATCGCGCGCATCAGCGACGTGCTATCTCATGATATTATGACCCTCAACCACACCGGAAAGATTAACTTCCGCGTTAACGGTGGCAAGAAACTATCTGGTGAAATTGAAATTAAAACTAGTAAAAACGCCGCTGTCGCTTTGTTGTGCGCCAGCCTGCTGAACAAAGGAAAAACTACCCTGCGCCGAGTCGCGCGCATCGAAGAAGTAAATCGAATCATTGAAGTACTACAAAGTATTGGGGTCAAAGTACGCTGGATGGCTGATAACGATCTGGAAATCACTCCGCCAAAACGATTGTTGCTAGAAAACATGGATATCGAAGCCGCCAAGCGAACACGCACCGTTATCATGTTCCTTGGTCCACTCTTGCATCAATACAACGACTTTAAACTACCGTTTGCCGGTGGCTGTAATTTAGGCAAACGCACCGTCGAACCCCACATGACAGGACTTCGTCCATTTGGACTCGACGTCGAAGCAACAACTGAATACTACCATGCAGTCACACACCATAAATCAATTGATAAAACCATCCTACTGACAGAACGTGGTGACACCGTTACCGAAAATGTTCTGATGGCAGCAGCACTGTACGACGGCAAAACCGTCATCCGCAATGCCAGTCCTAACTATATGGTGCAAGATCTGTGCTTTTTCCTACAAAAACTCGGTGTGCAGATCGATGGCATCGGATCAACAACATTGACCGTGCACGGCGTCAAATCAATCAGCAAAGATGTAGAGTATTTCCCTAGCGAGGATCCAATCGAAGCAATGAGCTTTGTAGCTGCTGCAGTTGTTACTGATAGCGAGATTACTATCCGACGCGTCCCAATCGAATTCTTTACTGAACTCAGCAAATTAAACGCGCAAGTTGAATTATTAGATCCGCACCGCGTGTACATCACCGGTCCAACAAAATGGAAGGTAGCGGACGTTGTTGCGCCACCCGCTCTGCGACCGTCTGTCGTCGTGCTGCTAGCCATGCTTGCCGCGCCTGGCCACTCGATATTGCGTGATGTATATTCAATCAACCGCGGTTATGAAGATTTTGCTAACCGCCTGAATTCACTCGGCGCCGAAATCGAAACTATCCGCGAGATCTAAAAGACACCCCTAATAGAAAAAGTCAGTCGAATTCGACTGACTTTTTCATAATTCATTTCTTGGGGCGAATAAAGGGAATTGAACCCTCGACCTTCGGAACCACAACCCGACGCTCTAACCAACTGAGCTATATCCGCCATATGTATGTTGAATGTACATTTATTCCCTATAGCATTTACGTGCTATATCCGCCATAGGTCGTAGACAATAATAGCATATCCAACAGATGAAATCTAGTTTTTACCTATGCGTACGGGTCGTGACGACGTGCTGGTGGTTCGATGAACCGCTCTCGCTTGGCAATTGTTTTATCAATCTTTGGTTCGCCGACAGAACCTGCCCGGCGATTGCCATAGCCAGCTTTGTCATCGAACGAATCAGTACTGGCGTCATACACGCGGCCGCGCGCCTGGTCTGCAGTTCGCGCCTTGCCAGCGCCGTATCGTCGCCCCAACTGAGACTGCGCATATGACCCAACCGTCTGACGTCCATACATTAATTTACGTCGCTGCTCCATCGATAGCCCACCTGCACCAGCGCCACCGGCAGCCTGCGCAGCGCCATTGCTATGCAGGATGTCATTCGTTGTCAGATCAGGGTCAATAAAATCGTTTAGTGATGCCATGTATACAAAATCCTTTTGCTTAGTATATCAGATTAGTGATCATGTTCAGCCGCGTCTGCTTCGGCCTTTGTCTGATGGACCGTACCTGGTGCATGTTCGCTCGGTGCATAGATCGAGTAGAGTTTCAGTGGTTCGTTGCCATCGTTGGTCAAATTGTGCCATACGCCAGCCGGGACGAATACTGCATAATCATCAGATGCAGTTTGTTCAAAGTCGAGGCTGTCTTCACTTGGACCCATTTGAACTTTTGCTGCTCCATGTTCGATTCGCAGGAACTGATCGTGGTCTTCGTGAACTTCTAGTCCAATGTCATCACCAGGCTGAATCGTCATGACTGTTAGTTGCATGTTTTTGCCTGTCCAAAGTGCAGTTCGGAAGGTTTCGTTGTCGAGTGTTGCTTTTTCAATATCCGTGACATAGGGATTTGGGCCGTTATCTTGCATGTAATCTCCTTCGTTCGAGACGGGAGTTCGATTCTCCCCACCCGCACCAAAGAAAAAGATTGTGTCGAAAGATACAATCTTTTTCTTTGTATAGCATCAATCATCCGCACACCGAAATGATCAGGTAAATAAAGATGTGCAGCTAGCCGACTACGGCTAGCTCAAACTAAACTAAAACTTTGCTATAATAAAACCTGCGCCCCGATAGCTCAGCTGGATAGAGCAGAGGACTTCTAAGCCTAAGGTCACTGGTTCGAACCCAGTTCGGGGTACCAAATCTGGAAATTATTTATATACATCTGTTTAGTTGGCTCTGACAACATAAATCAAGTTGTACTTATTTGCGCCTGTGAGGATAATTTATTAAATGAAGTTTGAAATAGTAAGGCTATGAATATGTTTATATTAGTGGCAACAATATCCGCATTCACTTTACTTTCTTCACCTAGAACAGCCAGCGCTCAATCAATCGACAGGAACACTCCTTCGTATGAAAGACCAGTCACTGATGAAGCACCACTTACTGACCTACTAAATGATCCTGATGAAGATGAAAAAACTTCTTCTGAAAATAACAGCATTCTATTTGTCGGCATTGGCGGTGCTGCGTTAGCCATATTAACGATATCTGGTACTGCTATCTATATTGTCAAGAAAAGATCCAACAAACGCAATGTCAGAAAGTCATAGTTTTACACGTAATTAATAAGTACTGGTCTAATTCCGCGAATTCCACTGTATCAAATCATGATGTTATTTATAGACATGTTCTGGTAGATTCTGATACTGTCTGGCTCTGATAGAATAACAAGATTTGCAATCATGCTAGTATATATCAATTACCGCATGTCATCAGACTGACGCACCTATGCATAAAGACTAATGACCTATAGCCAAGGCAGTAAACATTGACATTTTTATATTATTATGCTATTATGTAAATATTCAGTGAGGTCAAATATCTCCTGATGTATAATTTAATACTTTAGACCGTGCCAGGCTAGAAATACTAGTCGGCTCAAGAAAAGGATCTCCTTCCATGGACATCGTTGTTGTCTTCGGTAGCGTTACTTCCGCCACGTACCAGCACCTCCGCGTCGCTATGATGGACGTAGGCCTGAACCCCAAGATCGTTCGTATCGGCGCAGACCGTTACTACCTCGATGATGAAGTCCACACCTTGCTCAAGAAAAGGCATGGTGTCGATGACGCTGAATCTATCATGGCTGTCGACGACGACGCATTCGAGGCGGTCGTCGATGACGTCAGGGATGACTTCGTCAAGAAGACCTTCCTCACGAGTGATGAGATGAAAGACGTCAAGGCGTTCATCCTCCCCTACTCCGAGGATGGCCTCGCCCCTAGATGGGAATGGATGACCGATCGTTTTCCCAAGGATGTTGCCGAGTACTCCGTTCAAAAGGCGGAGAATGACGGCTCTTTCTGGCTCTCAGGTAGTGGCTTCGGCGACTCCCTGCCGGACATCGAGATCTTGGACTAAGCACGTATTAAAACGCACCTGCTCAAGAGCGTACAATCTTGAGCATCAACCAATGCTATTCAATTAATTGCATAGCATTGGTTGATAAATCAGTTCTTACTTCTCAAATCATGCTGTATCAAATTTGAAATAATCAACAATTCATTTATTAAACGTAAGACGTTTTGTCTACAACTGTAACGTGTTATTCTGCATACATTATGAATATATTTGTCGCCGCATCTTACTCTTCAAAAGTTAATTATGAAACAGGTGAAGTTTTTCCCGAGTACGAACACGAGCTTGAAAGTCACCTCACTAGACTAGAAGATTTTGGCCATAATGTATTTTGCGCCTTACGGGCAGATCATTACAAAATCAACGACGCAGATCCTGCACAAGCATTCCAACTGGATTTAGATGAAATTGAAAAAGCGGATGGTATGTTTGCCATAGTAGATAGCAAAGCTTCAGCCGGTGTCCAAACTGAGATAGGGATTGCTATTGGTCTACAAAAACGAATTATCTTGGCGCGCGCAGCATTCGATAAATTAGCATATTTTAATGATGCAATTATAAGGTCCGGCAAGGCTGACGAGGTGCTGTTACCGATCGAAAGCGATCCATTTTTCAGGATAGTGTAATTCAAACTTCGCAGATCACACCACGCCAAAAGCGCTATCGCCAAGTCTATATGTGTACCTAAATAAAAGCTATACTAATAGACATGCCGATTTTTCTTCTTGTAATCATTTATCTGGTTTTTGTTAGCCTCGGGCTACCAGATGGAGTGCTCGGGGGCGCCTGGCCATCGATTCAGTCATCGTTTAATGCCCCATTGCCTACTGGTGGGTACATTGCATTAGTTATTACTTTTATGACTATAGTGTCCAGCCTCGCAACCGCATATCTGGTCAAAAGATTAGGTACAGGCAAACTCATTACTATCAGCACAGCATTGACTGCCCTCTCGCTGCTTGGGTTTTCTCAGGCTGTATCGATTGAATGGCTATTCTTGCTCGCAGTGCCACTTGGTTTGGGTGCAGGAGCTATAGATTCAGCACTAAATAATTACGTTGCAAATCATTATGATGCACACCACATGAACTGGCTCCATGCATGTTGGGGTATTGGCGCAACCGCAGGCCCCATCCTATTTGCGACTTCGCTAGCAAGTAGCGGCGACTGGCATAGCGGCTACCTAACCCTATGGGCGAAAGTCAAACCTAGAAAAGCCACAGAAGCCCAGAGTGAGAACGATTTTTCTGATATTAAATTCAGTCTACTTATCAAACAGCGTCCAGTGCTATTGTCGTTCATATCGTTCTTGCTGTACCAAGGTATAGAAGTAGGTATTGGATTATGGATCGCCAGCTACCTTGTGAGCGTGCAATCTATGGCACTGGAAACAGCTGCACTATGGACGGGCGTCTATTATGGTGCGATTACGTTGGGTCGGATAGGCACCGGGCTCATATCAATGAAGGTATCGAGTAAACAGATGATTCGCTTTGGCCTGCTCATCTCTATATGCGGTGCTATTCTGCTATCCATCGACATTCATTCCATAGCTTCATTTGTTGGAATTGGACTAATTGGACTAGGATTTGCGCCAATTTATCCAAGCATGATTCACGCCACTCCTGAACGATTCGGCGCTAACAAATCCGCAAAAATTATGAGCCTACAGATGGTCGGCGGCTATACTGGAGCATCCTTAATTCCACCAATTATTGGTATTACGTCGGGTGTATTTAGTATGGCTGTTTTTGCTTTCATCGTTCCAGCGACTCTACTACTACTTGTTGTTTCGACTGAATTGATGAATAGATTGCTTACACGCGATTTAGCTTGAGGCTCAGTACGGTCATACCGAATTACAAAATAAAATTTAATTTTAATAATTTAATCTACTAGCAACAGATCACCTTTTTGATTTGGTTTCGCTTATGCTATATACTTCATAGTAATATGGGGAATAAAAACAAATTTAACACTCCTGGATTTACAATCGTAGAGTTGCTGATTGTCATCGTAGTAATTGGTATTTTGGCCGCTATTACAATCGTCGCCTTTAATGGCATTCAACAAAGGGCGAAAAACACCAAATCTATAAATGCAACCACCGCATGGATAAAGGCAATTAAAATGTACAATGTCGATACCGGCAATTGGCCTTCCAGTTCGTGCTTGGGTGCAACAACAACCTATGTTGGCGAAAACAGTCAATGCTGGGATGGTACCAGCTGGACCGTCACTCCAACCTTTTTGACAAGTACGCAGCCGTACATGAAAGATACGCCAGAGCCGGATACTACGAATTTACATAATACTGGCGAGACAGGAAGCCCTAAGCGCGGCGCATTCTTTTATAATACAGCGACGGAAAAACTTATTTATATGATGCTCAGCAACACCTCCTCCTGTCCGGATATTGGTTCAACATTCAGAAGCAGGGGGACGTACGGTAACGGTAGCGCGTGCGTCTATCGCATCGACTAAGACAGCCCCGTAGCTAGGAAGCATATGTGAGCTCATTACATAAGATCTCACCTTTGATATAGTAACTATATGCAGCCATCATTACAGAACATAACGAGAGCGTTACAAAAATCATGGAACGCCGATACTGCATACAACCCTGGTGATTGGTCAATAGAAAACAAAGCACGCGGACAATGTGTCGTATCTTCGTTAATCGTGCAGGATTACTTGGGTGGCGATTTAATACGGTATGAGATTAGTGAACAATCCGTTCATGAAACACACTATGTGAATAAATTAGACGACGGCACAATTATCGATACGACCAATTCACAGTATATAACGCCAGTGAACATGCGTCTCAAGCCTATTGAACTCGACAGATTCAACTCGATACGAGAAAAACGATTGTCTGATGATTCTACCGCGCAACGTTACTTGCTACTAAAGCAGCGAGTTGTAGAATATTTAGAAGCCAACTAAAAGCTCGTTTCTGCCAGCGTTGACTATACCCATCTTAGGTAGCCTCAGTGGCGCCTAAGTAGGTGCGACAGCAGAATGTAGCATTATAGGATTCGCACAGTGCAACCCGCCTATTGATATGATACATGTATAAAGCTTTACCTCACACACCCCGGTGAGTATGATTGTAATAACGAACTATACGTACCACTCAAGAAATCAATCGCCCTAGAGCACACTATCTTTTTCCCGCACGATGACCGCAGCCAGGGGGGGGTTAATTCAAAAGATGTTATCGCGCACAGCGATATGATAATTGCCGAAGTATCACTACCCTCTACCGGTCAAGGAGTCGAATTAGGCTGGGCGGACATGTATAAGATTCCCATCATCTGTATTTACAAGTCCGGATCAAAACCGTCATCTGCGCTGCGATTTGTCAGTAGTAAATCTATCGAATATAGTGACGAGAAAGATATGATAGAAAAACTACGTTCCGAGATTACACCTCACGGATCAAGCACCGAAAGACTACTTAAATTAAAGACAGCAGACTGAAGAATGCGAGCGGAACCATACTTATGATCCATAGCGCATAAACCCTCCAGGACTTGATGAGTGCAGTGATATAGCTCACGTCAGCAATTAGTAGCGTGATCGATGAAATTATATATAATAGATTTTTATCTGGGCTAAATCCACTGCCAACAAATATATACAGCACACCGTAGACATTCACACATAATAAGATCAATCCCGTTACTACTACACTACTTAATCGAGCAAATTTATCCATTTACGTCATTATAGCAGCAATGGAACCAGGAGAATGCCAGTTCCGCATGGCTGGCTGATCATTTTAATACTACCTGACACTTAACGACGACTTTGCATCATCAAAAGATCGAAGTATCAATTGCCGCAGTACATCTCGATCAACATCGTTCAGCTTGTTTATATACAGACAAGCTTTACTGATTTTGTGCTTGCCTAATTTAGCCAACAAATCACCATAGTCATTAAATCCCGGCATGATATAGAGTGTCAGATTTTGTTTTCGCGGAGAAAAAGCAGCCAGAGGCCATTCACCCTCCTGATTACTGCGTTCTGATTTGTAGTGATACTGTCCGAATCCGATCATACTGCTACCCCACATTTTCGCCGCCTCACCAGTTACATCCATATACATCGTCAGAATCTCAAAAGCATCTGCACGCTTGGCTTCATTTTCAACCGCACTGATGAACGCCTCAACGCTATCATTGGATTCGAGCGTTTTGATAGTACTCATGTGTTTATTGTACCAGCATCCAAAATGTTGTTACTTTTTCGATGGCAACGGCTGCTTGCTAGGTGTTACATGTCGCTGGCTCATAAACAATGCCAGCCCATTACATACTAGTAGGATCGATAATCCAATGGACATATATCCAACATCTGCCGCAAACAAGAACACGGAATGCCACGGTGCGCCCCAGGGCCAGCGTTACGAATAACGCCAGCAGGGCACCGGCCATGCCAAATTGAATACTGCGATCTGCCGCCGGCAACATGGCTGGGCTTTGACCATCCGCAATCGCTCGAATACCGGCCATTATGTCGGACACTTGCTGATCTTCGAGGCTATGATATTTGTTCGTCAGAATGATTCCCGAAAAGTCGCGATCAGGATAGTAGAACATTTCAGCGCGGAATCCGGGCGTTGCGCCGCCATGATAAAAATAGTTACCATCTTTGGAATAATGCCATCCAATGCCATATGTCCTGTCGCCTGTTGGTACTTGCTTTAGCAATTGCAAATGTTGCTGATCCAAGATACCGCCGCCATCCTGCATGAATTTCAGAAACTTTGTCATATCGTTTGCGGTCGACGTAATATAGCCATACGGTGCTCCGGCATTGTCGTAAAAACCTCTGCCGCTAACAGGATACCCCAGCCAAGAATCATTGCCAGCTCGCAGTCCATCTAACAGTGAGTCGTCCTTGGTCGCTGACGTTGTCGTCATTTTCAGCGGACCAAATAGCCGTTTTTCCAAAAAATCTGCGTATGTTTGATTATCTTGATCTGATTGAATGATCGCACCTAGTAGCAGATAGTTAGCGGACGTATAGCGATATTCCGTTCCAGGTTTCGATAATAACTTGACGTTTTGTAATTGCGTTACGGCTTTTGTAATGCCTGATTTTTCTGGATAGTCACGGTCAGTGACATTCAGTCCGTCCATCGGACCGATACCACTGGTTTGTTCTAATAGCTGCCGCACGGTAATCTGCGTACCATCTATGGATTCATAGCGAAACCCCGGAATAGACTGGTTAATCGATTCATCCAAATCTATCTTGCCGTCTTGCACGAGCATCATAATTGCCGCCGCTGTTATAGATTTACTGAGTGAGCCGATCAAAAAAGGTGTGTCTGTCGTCACTTTGTCGCCATTCGACGTTTCACCCCAACTATTGTCGATCAACGTTTTACCGTCTTTCTGAACGATGGCCGACGCGCCGGGTATATCGTACTGATCTAGCGATTTTTTAACATAGTCATTAATTTGATCTGTCTGCGAAACTGCAGATAGTGACTGCGGCAGAACCAATAATGATCCTGCGGCAACGATAATAGCAGCCAATCCGGTTAACACTTTCTTTGGTTGTATCATGATAATTCCTCCTTGGGGTGATTAGTAAAGTAACTTTCCAAAACAGTCGCCAACATGTCATATACGGTTACATTATCAACCGTGTCATCAACAAGTCGTTGAAGCGCTAGTCCGTCAAAACACGCGACGAGCAGCGCAGCCAGGTCATTTGCTTCGTCACTGGATACATATACAACCAACTGACGACGCAAACTATCCCGTCCTTCCCGTAGCACCTGAGCGACCTGTGGCTGCAATTCTGGTCGCTTCACCCCCAGCGCAAACAATTCATAGCGCCACCGATACCAATCTGGATTGTCGATCACTCGCGCCTGAACTTCACGCAGACTATCCCTTAAATCACTAGGCTGGTGCGTTGATTGGTATAGCTCGTGATACTGTTGCTGAGCGCTACTTTGGACCGCTAACAATAGTTCATCCTTTGTTTTGAAGTAATAATATACTAATCCAGATGTCATATTTGCACGGTCCGCAATATCGCGGATCGATGTTCCATCATAGCCATTCTGAACAAACTCGGTATATGCCGCATCAATCAGTCGCTGTTTATTCTGTTCACGAGTCTGCATTCTATTCATAATTTGGTCACCTGTCCAAATTATAACAATGATGATGCATGACGTCAAAAAACCAATACGACAAATTTACGTAATATTGACTTTACATTGTTTTTATGCTATTATTAGTACATATTTGTAAAAAATACAAACATATTTAAAAAACAGTTAAATCCACCCTTGGATAGCAAAAGTGAAAAGATTCATTGTAGAAAAGTTTATCCAGTCTGACGACACGGTTCATGTCACGATATGTGTGTATTGCATCAGTCGTCGCTGACCGTGCATACAAAAACACTGCATGAAAGATTCTGACGAAAACTAGAATGATCCGTTGGTATTATCGGCTGGAATCACTACTGTCCCCAGCAAGCGTGCGATGTTTTCACCCCAGTAACGTGATCCTGCATGCGTCAGATGTGATCCATCCGCTGCAATAAAGACGTCTGTATTACCATTGCCCTGCGGCGCGCCGTCGTATCCGGTACCACTCATGAAATTATTATTACGCAGATCCACATACGCGGCGACGGCGGAATGCGAATTTGCAGCAGCGCGCAAGGCATTGTTCTGCGTATCGAGCGTTGCATCCGGCCAACCAGTGCATTCTGGACCAACAACAATGATCGGTGTATTCGGTCGCGCGGTTCGTAGTGCAGACCAGAGTGATTCCGCCGCTGTCACGACAGTCCCCGTCGCATGAGGCTTATCGTTCGCAGAACTCCAGATAACTACCGCATCCATAGCAGGGAGCGCGGCAAATGCACTCAGCCGCGACGACGCACCGTAGTTACCCTTGACCCCATAATTACCCTGTTCAACATATCCAGTCCCAGACACTGCCGCGCGCCATGACCGCCATCTGGAAGCCTTTGGCTGTCGGTACCATTGTAGCGCCACTGTTAATGCCGACGCCACGGAACGTTAGTGCAGGGAGGCCCAATCGCCATTTACGATACACCGGTGTCGATTGCGTCAGTGTCCAGGTGCACATACTGTCACCGAAATCAGCGTGCTGATATGTGTTGTCTGCGATTCGTCGATCATCAACAACCGCCCAAACATCTGCGCGGTTAATGTTATAAAAATTTAGGCGTATCGTTGTTGCGTTTGACCAGAATTCTAGTTCAATCGTGTTTGCCACCACTTCGTCGTTCAAGCCAACATTAAAGTTGACGCCCAGCGTCGGATCACCAAATTGCACCAACTGGCAGCCCACATAACGAAAATGACCGCTAGCGTTGTTCCACGCATAGAATACGTCCGACCCTGTTTCACCGGATGTAATTGTCGACGTGATCGCAGCCGTAACACCCTTGAGCGGTCGGTAGCTGGCGGCAATTGGTCGCAAAGCTTGCTGAACAGCAGAATCGGCTTTTGCCAGCGCAGCCTGCACTTCGGCTGATAATTTTTGGCGGGTAACGGCGGTGTCGGCAATCTTTACCGTTGTGACACTGATATCCGAAGGTGTGCGCTGATCAGAAAGTCGCACATCATTGCCCGCAGCGGCAGTTGTAGCTGTCGTTCCAAGCGCCAGATTACTCGTACCCGCTCCGATGCTACTGCGTGCGGCTACCTGATCGGCGCCGGACGCGATAACTGCAGGCTTGTTCGCTAGCGTCGTCCAGTCACCGCCCGCGGCGTTCAACTTTGTGCGAACATCACTAGATAGCTTTGTTTCGGCAATTGCATTATCTGCCAATTGTCCCGCGCTAATACTGGCATCCTTTAACGTACCGTCAGACTTTAATGATTGGGACAAAAAATCGTTGAGGATCGTGCCCCAGTTTCCACTATCGCCACCTGGTTGCGGAAGTCTCGCCATATGAATTCACTTTTCTGTTAAACTAATTATGCTTTTATTGTAATCGAAATACATCTGCAAGTAAACGAGCGACCCGACACATGAATCGAACAAAAAATACTATACATAATATAGTACTTGCGCTATACTAAATGTAGTACAGATGCTGACTCGTTTAACGCGTCACCATCATCTGGCTAAACGTCATATAACATTCATAAGGAGTTATTACTCATGTCAACCATTCTAGCCGTTATCGGTAGCGCCCGTCCTGGCCGTGTCGCCGACAAAGTCCTCGATTATATCAAAGCCGATGTCGCAAACCGCGAAGGTATTGAACTGAAAGTCGCCGACCTAAAAGAAGTCGACCTGCCATTTTTCGACAACGAAAACGCACCAGTCAGCCCCGAATATACAATTACTGATCCAAAAGCACTTGCGTGGAGTGAATTAGTAAAAAGTGCTGACAGCGTCGTATTTATCACTCCTGAATACAATCACACACTCAGTGCGATTCAGAAAAATGCCCTTGATACACTCGGCGCAGAGTGGGTTGAAAAGCCTGTAACCGCTGTCGCGTACGGTTGGTCCGGTGGATCACTTGCTGTTGCGACACTTCGTGAAGTGCTCGGCAACCTAAAAGCTGACACAAAAAGCGATTTTGCGCAGCTAGGATTCATGAAAGATTTGAACCCGGATGGTAGCCTGCTCGATGAAGCAAATGTTACTGCGCAGATCAAATCTGCTATCGATCAGATCGCGTAATCAACCTGACCAAGGTAGTAAAAATGCAGTCAACGTGGCTGCATTTTTACTACCTGGCAAAGTGCTATACTATACATATCATCATGCAGCTACTTTTCAAACCACACATCGCCAAAGACCGCGTCATAAAACGCGAGTTTATCTTTGCACATACAACGATCACATTACTCAGTTTGTCTTTTAGTGTTTTTATTGAATTGTTCAAACAGCTCAGTGTTTATTCTGGCAACGATTTGATCCTACTACTCAACATCATGATGGGACTATTACTACTGACTGCCGTCACATCGATTGCAATTATTATCCGAGTGATCGCGTATAAAAAGTAATGGCTCGTCGAACAAAGCTACAACCCGGTGACGCCGCACCACAATTTATCGTCAAAGATACGACCGGTAGAACGATACGGCTGAGCGACTATCAAAAAGGCTATACGCTAATTGCTTTTTTGCGTTATTCAGGCTGTCCTTGGTGTAACCTCGCCGTTCATCGTTTGGCTATGGAGCACCCGCTACTAGCGGATAGTGACTGTAAAATCCTCGCATTTATTCAATCATCTGAACAGAACATCAAATCGAATATATTCGACCGACACTCTGTCCAGCCGCTATTCCCGATTGTTGCCGATAGCTCGATGCAGACCTATGGAAAATATACTGTTCAACCAAATATAATAGACGGTGTTTCGTACCACATAAAACATATTCCATCGTGGGTTCGCTCTGTCAGCAAAGAAGGTTTCAAACAAGAATCTGTTGACGGCAACCTGTTTCTAGCGCCAGCCGTATTCCTAGTGTCGCCAAGGGACCAGATACTACTTCGCGCCGATTACAGTGCAGATTTATATAAACACGAATCGTTCACAGATATATACGATACAATTACAAATCATTCGCTATATGGCAGCGAACCTAATTTAATACGATAATTGCCACTTGCAGGCACGTTGCAAATGCAACCCATGCCAGGTACGGCACCAATAGCAGCGCCACCCACTTTTTTAGTGGCCAGATAACAATCTGAAACCATATGATCGTCGCTAACACGATGACTATATCTATCATCGCGACAATCGGTAGCTGTAGATTGAAAAACAGTGGCGTATACAGAGCATTTGTAATCAGATTGATGCCAATCGGCAGTAGCAAGCGGCTTCGCCACTGCTTTTTAACTGTCACTTTATAAATAACATAGCCAAAACTAATCGCCATCAATACGTACAAAAATGGCCATACAACACCAAATAGGAATGCTGGTGGCGCCCAGAACGGTAACGTTAGCGATGAATAATACGCCTGATAGTCCATTATTGAATCTGTTCCACCGGTGGCTGCGGTGGACGAGCGATTTGATCGGCAGCAGCTTGGACACCTAACATCTGTTGTACTTGCTCGAGCGTAATTTGGATGACGCTTCCCGGCTGCACGACGCCCGACAACATCTGTTTTGCTATTAAGTTTTCGACAGCCTTTTGAACGATGCGTCGCATCGGTCGAGCGCCAAGCCGTGGATCATATCCACGATCGACCAAAAATAGTTTCGCATCGTCAGCCACGGTAATGCTAATTTTTTGCAAGGCCATCTGTTTGTTGATACCAGCCAAAATCAGATCAATTACTTGTACTAATTCTGATTTGTTTAGCGGCCGGAAGACAACGATTTCGTCAAATCGGTTTAAAAACTCTGGTCGGAATTGATTCGTATTGATCAGTTCGTCAGTCAGCTGCTGCTCGAAATCTTCTAATTTATAGCCACGTTCGATGTATTCGCGAATACGATCCGCCCCAGCATTCGATGTGGCGATGATAATCGTATCCCGAAAGCTGACTTCGCGGTTTTTAATATCACGCAAAATTCCTTCGTCCAGCAATTGCAGCAACGTCGTCAGTACTTGTGGATGCGCTTTTTCAATTTCATCCAGCAGCACGACACTGAATGGCTGCTTCATTGCCTGCGCCGTCAGACTGGTCGGGTCATCGGCACCATCAGCAATGAGGCGCGTCACATCTTCGGGTCGAACATACTCGTTCAGATCCAGACGAATCATTCGTTCTTCACCACCAAAATAGACATCGGCGAGCGCTTTTGCGAGTTCGGTTTTTCCGACACCTGTCGGCCCTAGGAACATAAAGGTGCCAATTGGTCGATTCTGATTTCGCACACCGGCACGTGCACGACGCAGCGCATCTGATACAACCTGCACTGCGCGAGTCTGGTTAATCATGCGCTGATGGATTAAATCTTCGAGGTTCAATAATTTTTCACGCTCGGCTTCGTCGTTTGCAACACCCACCTTGATATCCATCGTTTTTTCGATCGCTGACTGAACCGAATTTGCCGTAACCAGGCCGTTGTCACTGTAGCTAGCAGCACTTTCCAGCAACTTTAGTGCCCTACCTGGCATCGCCAGATCATGAACGTATCGCTCGCTCAATCGATATGCTTCGGCAAGCGATTGATACATATAGCTGACATGTCGCTGGAACTCGGTCATGATCAATTGATCTTGCATAACTGCAATCGTTTCCGCACGTGTCGCCGGGGCAATAGAAATGCGATTCAACGCATTAATCAATGCCGGGTTACGTTGCCCGATCTGCAGATATCGTTGTTCGTCCATCGTCAAAATCACCCGCAAGTTACCAGCTTCTAGAATTGGCAGCAGCACATTCGACAGATCAACAGATCCGACACCGTCTTCGAAAAACAGCTGAGCATTATCCAGGCAAAGAATAATATTTTTCGCAGTGTAGGCTTCGCTCAGTACATGCATAATTAGACCTTCTAATTCACCGCGGCCAGGTGCGGCAGCGATCAATGACGATGAGTCCAGCAAGAACACTTGTCGGAATTTTAGCGACGGTGGTAATTTTGCCTTTGCGTCCATGATATGTTCGGCAAACGCATGCACAATCGTTGTCTTGCCAACGCCGGCAGCACCAACTAGCACTGCATTTTGCCGCCCGCCGTTTCCGAATGTGTCGATCAATTGATCTAACGCATCACCATGCGCATCCAGTTCGACGTTAATTCTACTCCCCGCCGACTCTGACAAATTTACACCGAACTGCTTTAACAGTGGTATATAGCCAAACGAAAAGTCGCGAGCGATACCGCCCGTTCGGCGCGGCAATTTACTCTTCGCGATCAAAGCACGGATATGATTATGCCAACGCACACCACTGTACAAGTCTTCGATATCCAGCTGCATATGCGCCAGTAAATTTTCGTACTGGTCAAAACTTTTGAGCAACGCGACTGACAAGACACTCCCCGATATATGCTTGCTACCAGTTATAGTCTGAATATCGAGGGCATTTTGCCATACCGTTTCGGATACAGCAGAATCCTCGGACGTAATATTTAACAAAAAGTTCGCCGTAATACCGAATCGCAAACTCATGAACTGTCCGCCTTGGACTCGTCCGACAGCAGTCGCAATCTGCTTTGGAGTTGGGTTCTGGGGTAGCTGGCCTAATATATCGCCAGACAATACTTGGTCGACAGTTGCCGCGCCAGCAATTTCGGGCAAATGGTGCAAATGACCTGCCCACCATTCGTACATAATCCATGGAATTGCAGCCAACCCCACCAGGATCCATCCAGCGGCATATCCTAGTAGTACAGCAGCTATACCACCGACCAGCAGCACGGCGGCCGCGGCAACCAGCAATAGCCTGTAGGCCTTCGTTAATTTGAAGCCCAAGCGAGCTTTTGCGGCGCGTTCACTAGAAAAATTAAATAGTGATGAGTTTTGATTCATACAGGTGTCCATCCGATTACTGCGAGGATAATACCTAACAACGGTAGCGCCGGCACTATTGCCCATGCGATCAGAAGCAATAAACTAGCTATGACAGTTAGCGCGATTGTCACCAAACCCGTCACTAGGATAATTGAACGTACAATGCCACCGATAACTCGTGACACCATTTTGTCGGCGAATGCCCGTAGCTGTTCACCGATAGGCCCGTCGACTCTGCCAGCAGATATCTGGCGAAACGGAGAAAAAAGCGTCTTTAGCAGTAAGTCGATCGAAAAATAATCAACAACACCCTCTAGTCGCCCATTGATTGCCACTGCGCGCTGGCGCCATCCCTCACCATACCACCACTTAAAAAGACTAACAAAAAGCATAACTGCATTATAGCATCAAACGGACGGCGTGCCCATGGACGCCCGTAACGTTTTTGGTCACACGCGCAGTCCGGTGCGGTATAATAAACCTATATGTCAAAACCTTACGTGACACTCCTAGGTAAAGCCGTCCGATATGCAGCTCGACTACGCGGTGGTGGCTCTGCCCTACCGGGACTTTTCGTCGAAAAAATTGATCCTGATTTCATTCGCGACACACTTTCTCATTTGCAGCACGGCGTCGTACTGATCAGTGGCACGAACGGTAAAACGACGACGACAAAAATGGTCGTTGCATTGCTAGAGAGCCAAGGGTTGAAGGTATTTACAATACAGCCTATTGCTAAATGTCATGCGCGATCAATTGGATCGATTCGGTGAAATCGACAAAACCGCCGGCATGCTACGATCTATCGCAAAGGCAACTACTGACACAGTTATCTTGAACCGTGAAGATCCACGCGTTCGAGCGATCGCAAAGGATATCTCTATTTCTACGCGCTACTTTGGACTGCACGAATCGCTGCGTCAAACGTTCCCGAGCGACGACACACTGCACGGCGGAGACGCCGCAGCCGGCACTATACCTAGCGCAGATGTAACGTTAGACAGATTTGAAGGCTGTAGCGCAACATTTTCTATCGGCAATGAATCAGTCACGACCGACTTGAAATTAGATGGAATTTATAATATCTATAACGCCGCCGCAGCGCTGACGCTGACGAAAGCAATCGTCGGAGACCAATTAGATCAAACCAAACTAATGGAGCGTCTGTCGCAGGTCACTCCTGCATTTGGGCGCGGTGAAAAAATTGTTGTCGGCAACCAGCCGCTCGAACTAGTGTTAGTTAAAAACCCGAGCGGATTCCGGCTAGGTCTGCAGTCGTTCGACCCAGCGGGATACGCCACGATGATCGCAATTAACGACAACTATGCCGATGGTCGAGACATGAGCTGGCTATGGGACGTTGATTTCAGTAGTTTGCAAAAAGCCGGCGTAGCCGAGATCACTGGCATTCGAGCCTACGATATGGCGCTGCGCATGCAATACGACGAAATTGATGTTTCGCATATTGATACGGACCCCGCCAGGGCACTGCAGCATTTCATCAGTAATAATAGCGAAAAACCAAAGCGAATTTATTGCACCTACACTGTCATGCTGGCATTGCGACGTGAACTAGCAAAAATTACCGATGTCGAGGTGATATCATGACCAAACGAACACTACGAATACTGCAGTTGTATCCGCAGGATATGAACATTTACGGCGACAATGGCAACGCGCTAGTGCTGCAGCAGCGAGCAAAATGGCACGGCTATAATGTCGAGCTACTCAGTTATAATCCTGGCGATACGTTTCCAGCAGACATCGACATTATCATTGGCGGTGGCGGACAGGACAGTGGTCAAGACAAAATTCAGGCTGATTTATTATCTATAAAAGATACACTCCGCGACCTGGCAGAAAATGACACGCCGATGCTACTAATCTGCGGACTATACCAGCTATTTGGCAAATTCTTCAAAACACAAGATGGCCATATCATAAAAGGAATCGGTCTACTTGATATGGAAACCCACGCAGGGTCCGAACGACTCATTGGCAATATCATAACCCATAGCGACCAGTTTGGTGACATTATCGGTTACGAAAATCACAGCGGTCAGACATTTTTGGGGTCAACCGTCGGTTCGCTTGGTACCGTACAACGTGGCGCTGGTAATAATGGTCAAGATGATACCGAAGGTGCTCGGTACAAAAACATCATCGGTAGCTACCTACACGGTTCGCTGCTGCCAAAAAACCCTGCGATTGCAGATTATTTAATCGAAACCGCTGCAACAAAAAAGTTTGGCGATTTTACTCCAACGGTCATTGATGATCGATTTGCAAAATTAGCGCGAGAACATGCGCTGAAACGACCAAGATAGCCTGATTCTTTGTTAGCACGCCAAGGCATCCTTCGCGGCCAAATTGCTTTGCACCCCATGCGCCGTAAGCGTCGATTGTCACGCGATTTTCATCAGTCAGCAATGTGAAATTCAAGTTGTGTTTTGCTTTGAACTTTTCGTGACTAGCAGCATCATCTTGGCTAATACCGATGACTTCTGCGCCAAGTTCAGTCAGCTCATCACGAGCATCGCGCAGCGCACAAGCTTCAGTCGTACAGCCAGGCGTGTCATCTTTCGGATAAAAGTATAAAACCACCCACTTACCGACGTAGTTACCTAACATATGCAGGTCTCCGTTTTCGTCAGGTAGTGTAAATTGCGGAGCAGTATAAGGAGGTTTTTTCATAGTCATGTATCTATTATACAGCGCCTTCGGCGATCTCTCAGAGTTCGCCATGTATAATAGATAGTAGATGTCAAAACTGCCGACTAATCGCCTAGAGGCTCTCGATTATCTTCGGGGGTTTTTTATTGCGGTCATTATTATCGACCATCTATGGCGATGGCCAAATTTACTTGCCGCAGCCTATTAGTCGGCTACGTTCGTGGGCACAAAAACAAAGACCTACCGCTTATGACAGTATCAAAAAAGCTATTTAAACGTGCCCTATTGCTCTATGTTTGGTTCGTCATTATGACGCTCGCATACACTGGTATCATCTGGTATGCGCCATTGATTGCCGCAATGCCATGGATTGACGTCGCAAAGGGAGATTGGACCACACTGGTGCAGCAAACGATCACCATGAACCTTGCGCATACATGGGTGCACTTCTTGTACATGTACGCAATCTTTTTGGCGCTAACACCGATTGCGATCTGGCTACTTCGACGCAATAAAGCGCCTGCAGTACTGCTACTATCAGTTATCGGCTACGGAATCGGTAAACATTTTGCAATCGAATGGCTAGAATGGCTACCGGTATTTTTCGTCCCGGCGGTAGCCGGCTATTATCTGCCCGCTATACAGACATGGTGGCACGGCCAAAATGGCGAAAAGCGGCGGCGGCTGAAAAACACACTCTATGCTATTACAGTAGGCTCTCTCGTTATATCAATCTTTACGACATTCATTTTTGCGGGTCATTCAATGTCAATTTTTATCAATGACTTCTTTAGTAAAGAATTTACGCTCGATTTCTGGCGTATTATTTTATCATTCGTGTGGTTTGTTGCACTGGTGCTGCTATTTAATCAATTCCTACCGTGGTTGCGTCAGCATACAAAATGGCTGCTGATCCCATTTGGAACAAACTCGCTCACCGCCTATATCGCCCATGGAATGGTCGTCATTTTAATCGGATTCTTATTCATCGACAGCAATAATATCGTCACGAATACATTGCTGGGCATTGTCGCGATACTGGGAGTGTGGGCACTACTGCGCATTCCATTCATTACCAAGATATTGCCACGCTAGCCTGGTAGCAAGTGGGTGCTGTATACTAAAAGCAATGAAAAAGTACCTATCATGCAACCGTATCCTCGTTGTTGTTGTCATTTTACTCGCTCTCCTACATATCGCGCTACTTTCAGTTTCGCCGCCCGGATTCTTTTTGGATGAATCAGCCGGTGCCGCACATGTCGTTGCAATGTTGCAACACGGTACGAACGCGCACGGCCAGGCGTGGCCGCTATTTTCTGCATCATTAGGTGGCGGCTATACAACACCGATCTACCTGTACCCACTCGTCGGTTGGGCGGCGCTATTCGGCACGTCAGAGCTCGCACTACGTGCATTTTCACTAGCAGCAACATTCGCTGCGATCGCTGCAATCGCGTGTACGGCAATGCTATGGAAAGGCCGTCGCTTTGGATTAATTACCGCAGCCGTATCACTCGCCCTCCCGTGGGGATGGATTCAAGGAAGTGTCGCATGGGACCCGGCACTCGTGCCTGTTTTTGTCGCTGTTCCGCTGCTCATATTCAGCATACTTATTCGCACCAAGCAACAGAATCGATTCGTTACGGCGGCTCTACTCGTCGTTCTATCACTTTCACTCGTTGCGCTCGCCTACCTTTATCCGCCAGCCCGCGTAACTGCACCGCTACTTTTTCTAGGATATTATATCGTTCTACTGTTTCGAAACATCATCTCTTACCGACTCGCTTTTGTCGTCTGCCTACTATCATTACTAGCAGCACTACCATTGGCGGCATTTATGTTCCAGCCCGAGTCACTTGAACGTAGCCGCGAACTCAGTATATTCCATGGCCAGTCAATCTTTGGTGGAGCAATAATATTTATCGGCAACATTCTCCAGTTGATAAATCCTGTCTTTTTATTCGTAACAGGCGATGCGAATTTGCGACATAGTACAGGTGTTCAAGGCATGCTAGGTCTGGCTTCACTGCCTGCCGTCATCATACTGGCAGTTGCGGCGTTCAGAGCAGTTGTGACTCGCCCTGTGGCTCGAACACTTATCCATAATTCAACCGTTCAGCTGCTACTGCTATGTACAGCCGGCGTTATTTTCAGCATAACAGGTTCGGCACTTACAAACGAGGGGCAGCCACATTCGCTGCGAGCAACCGCTGCATGGCCATTTTTTGCTATCATTCTGGCTATCGGCTGGTACAAGTTACTCGACCAGCGCCGAGCTATTCGTACGACAGCGATCAGCTTGTTTGTGATCGCCACTGCAGCATACATTATCGATGTCGCGCTATACTATCCTATACGCAGCCATGATGCATTCGATACAGACATCATTCACCAATTACAGGCCGGCAAAGACATACTTGATTATCCTGATCTATCAAAACAATATTATCAAACTCGTTAGCGACGTTGGTATATTTTGACCATCGTTTTATCAAAGCTCCGCTGATCTGTCAGTACGTAGCGTGTATCCGGTTCCAGGATGTCTGCCGTATGATAGCAACACCAAACTGACAGCGCCCAGCAATAGCGCGATTCGACGCAGTCCATATTGCCATGACAATGCCGTCATGACACCGATCAATGCATACACAAATACCGATAAATGGATCGCATAACGTTCCATAAAGCGCGGCGGATTCGGTGGCAGCGATATTAATGCATAAAATACGATGCCCACAACGAAACAGAGCGACAGCAATAGGATGCCGTTACGAAACGATTTTGACGCCCTGCGCCAGACTTTTATGTACGCAAGCGTAAATAGAATCAGCCAAGCAATAATTCCAACCGACACCCACGCACCAATTCGCGAAAATGACGTAAAACTCAATGTCATGCCAATCACTGTGGTCAGTTCACGAATTGTCAGGGCGGACATGAACGGCGGCAGCGCTGAATGAAGCAGCTGCGTGATTACCGTCGTTATCCAGGGTATAAACGCAACGATCGCGCCAATATACGCCAACATGTACGGCCGCCGCAACATTTTCATTGGCGATTCAAATTTCGAGTGCATACATGCGTATTTCGTAATCGTACCGCAGCATGAACGGCGCAAGTGTCAGGAACGGAAGTGAAATAATCGCAACCTTTGTCGTGAATAACTTTCGCAGCAATAACGCCGTCGCAACAATTGCCAACGCACCGAACAGCGCACTGCTAGCACGCAGCGATAAATCTGACAGTCCAAATACGCCAATCCAACCCTTCAGCAGCAGGTAGTACAGTGGCGGATGTGCGTCAAGCGCCGTTAAAGAAATTAATTCACCAACCGGTCGCTGCGCCAATAACACAGAATAGCCTTCGTCGAACCATGTCGTCTGCGTCAGGCCGAACACTGTTGCTGCAACAAAAACCACTACCGCTGCGGCAATTGTTGCAAACCAGAATAGTCGATTACTGATTAGTACGTCGACTCGTCGCTTCATTATGCCGCTTTCTTTTTGAATACAACACGACTGTACCACATATAATTCCAGATTGATCCGGCGATGATACCGATCACTTTTGCCCCTATTAACAACGCCAGCGCTTGCCAGCCGCCACTGACATCAAGTAGTTCTTTTGAAAAGTTATATAGTTGCGTCATCACTACCGTCTGGACCAGCCAGATGCTCGCGATCGTCACGACCAAAAATAGGATGATCTGCTTTGCCTGCTTTCCTTCTTCCCCCTTGAACACTGTTTTTTTATTCAATGCAAAGCTGGTGATTAATGCTGCGGTTGTCGATGCAATATTCGCCATGAACGTCGGCGTTTGAAATAATGTCACTAATGTAATCAACACAATAAAGTCGACGGCCGTATTAGCGACGCCGACTAGTGCAAAGCGCACTTTTTCAAAGCGTGTTGCACGTTTGCTATGATGACGAACTGCGCTATAGGCGCGCTTCGCTGAAGTAATTGCTTTTTCCATAAATCGTTACTACTAACTATATCCGACGAATTAACAAATTACCACTGGAAATATCAGTAATGATACGTTATAATTTATCAAGCACATCTATCGGGGTGTGGCGCAGTTGATAGCGCGCTCGGTTTGGGACCGAGAGGTCGAAGGTTTGAGTCCTTTCACCCCGACCATAGTAAAACGATCGTCTTCGGATGGTCGTTTTACTATATCAGGACATATTGTTGGTAAATTCAAGGTTACACCTTGAATTACTTGTACTGATCTTTTAAATTTAGCTCATCGATATTAAATTCTTTACGGTGCGTTGCGTAATAGATGTAATTGGCGATACCTGCTACTAATAATGTCACTATCATCGTCATAATGAAGGACGCGACGAATGTAGTAAATCCTGATCGAATCAGTTGTATGTCGCTAATTAATTCATACAGCCATAGATTAACGAATGAGAGGACGACACTCGATGTCACCCCAATCATCGTCACTAGTCTAACACTACCCCTGCCATCTGCAATCCCATGACGCCTGAGGTAATAATAGCCCGTACATATCAATACAACGTACACCAAAAACAGCAGAAACGACGATACGGATATCGCTCGTTCTGTATATTTATTTTCTGCGCTACCGTCCAGCTGTACAAATGAATCAGACAATACATCACGGCGCTGCACAGCTTCATATAAACGAACGCCGACAGAGCGATGTCCTGCATTTGGATAGGCGGCGAAATAGCCGGCTATCGATGCGCCTATTTGTACGGCAACAAACAGTATCGCCATCACCGCTACGGTTATGATTTTATTCTGCGTCTTTATCATTATGCGTCCTTTCACTGCTAAATAACTAGTATACAGGCTGATCGCTTGCTACGTATTAGCTCATTGCTGTTTGTACAATTTTCATGCACAACGTACAATATAAAGCACATGCGTAATAGGCAACATTCAAGCCATTTTTATAAACATACATACGGCTTCACGATAGTAGAATTACTGATAGTCATTGTCGTTATCGGAATATTAGCAGCGGTTACAATCGTTGCATTTAACGGTATTCAGAACCGTGGCTATGATACCTCCGTTCAAGCGGACTTATCTAATATCGGTAAAAAAATACAGACAGAAGGCATCACAAATAATGATGTATTCCCAATGCCATCTGCGTCAATGGGAATCAAACTCTCAAAGTCGGCGTACATTACAACACAAAACAATGTCTATTTCTGTAAGAATGATACTACAAATCAATTTGTAGTATCCGCACGATCAAAAACAGGCAAGCAATATAAATACATATCGCAAGGTGGATTGTCGGAACATCCATCGACACTTTATGGGCAGCAGACTTGCGAACTAGTCGGCCAGTCCACCTGGTCGGGTAGCTATGCGATCACAAAATTAGCTTATAATCATAACTATCATGGATCCCGATTTACTTACGGACAAAGAGCAAATTGAACGCAACGAACAGTTAGCAAGGGACATCTACCCTCAGCCTCAGGGAAATTCTCGATTTTTCACGAAAGCCCCGCAGCACGAAATTACACTAGCGATCGAACGGTCTAACGAAGACGCAGCGTTCGTTGTCGACTGGTTAAAGGTCTGGACGATAGGGCTATTTGCGCCGATTCCACTGATCATTGCTGATATTGTATTTACGGCTTTTTTACAAAAACCGAGCGACGATGAATCAATGATATCCGCCGCGATCGTCGGATTGCCGCTGTTTGTGTTTTCGCTAGTCCTGGTATTGGTTTTGCAGAAGTTCATCGTCCCAACTCTAGATTCGATGATACAGATACGCGTAGTGTCCGCTTGGCAATACTGCTAGTGCTCCCCTATTTTGTTCTGATACCAATTGCTCTCTATAATCTAATAACTCAGGCATAATCTAGTATTCATTGCTATACTGAACAAATGAAGCTAACGACGCTCAACCTACAAGGATTCGAACACTGGAACGACCGCCAAGAACACATCGTGCAATATTTACATGATGAACAGCCTGACGTTGTGCTGTTTCAAGAAGTCGTGTATCTACCAGAAATATCTCCGTACACCCAAGTACAGTTACTGAATCAATCTCTTCACTATCCCTACTGTCAGAGTGACGTGAGTCGTCTACAGCGCGGCATCGATTATCCCGTATACCGCGAGGGCTTGGCGGCAATCAGCAAACACCCTATCGTCACAGCCGAAACAGTTGTCTTGCAGCAGGATCCGACAGACGAACATAACCGTATCATTACACTGTTAGACTTGTTCACTAACGGCCAAGTTATTAAATTAGCGAATGTGCACTTCTCTCTGACCGATGATGTTGATTTTGCAACTGCCCACTTGGCAGAAACATTAGCTATCATTACTGCTCGCGGGGAACGTCGTATCATCGCAGGTGATTTTAATATGAGCGACCTGGATGCTACAAAACCACTTTGGAGTGATTTCTACACGGCATCGACAGCAACTGAATATGTCACCTTTCCATCTATGGACAACAAACGAATCGATTACGTGCTGCTACCAAAAGAATTTGAATTTGACAGCATCAAGACATCCAGCGATGGATTGTCTGATCATCGCGCTTTAACAGCATCAATTGTTCTGAAATAGCGCTATTTGGTCGATGTTGTTCGAGAAAATACGTATGCGCCTAATACACCAAGTAGCCCAAAGACTACTTTAAAAGCAAAAAGCGCATGCGTTGCCACGGGCATATACTTCGTAGTGTTTTATCATGCCCCCATACCTGGAACCCAGCTATCGCCAGCGTAAAGCCATTGCACCGCTGAGCTTGGCGGAGCTGGAGCACCTGCATCAAGGCATGTATTTGCAGATGAACGCAAGGCGAACGATGATTTAGATAGTCCCCCTCCATATGAACTATAATGATAAACTTCTCCAGATTTACTTTGTGCTATCAACGCAAATCCAGCATCGACGCCCGTAGCGCGATAGCAGTAAAGCAGATTGTACCATGAAGTACCGTTATCGAATCCACGGCTATACGCATTCCGACTAACCTTCACGTCCGAAACTGCCAAAGTTGACGGATAAACATCTCCATTTAGGACTTTTTGACGCTCAACGTACGTCGCAAGTGACCGAAGGTCGCTCTGAAT
>SEAL01000034.1 GCA_004145215.1 Chloroflexota bacterium
GACCGTGATACGACGGAACAGAAACGCATTACAATCGAATCCCTGAAATAGCGAGCTAAAGTACCCATGCTTGCATAGCGATTGACATTTGGTAGTATAGGTAAAATAGTAGATATGAATGTGAGCTACGCATGTCAGAGAAATTAAATAGTAGTCCGAGTAAGACAGTTGATCTAGTGGGCCAATTATTTGATCTAGCAAATAGAAACAAAACCTTCAAGGACGAAGAGTCCGATCTAGTGTCCTTTACTATTGAGGAGGGTGAATATGCTGACGCATGGGATATTAATAAAGACTACGGTGATGATGAGGAGCTGGACGACGAGAGTCAGTTAGGCGAGCCTGCTGATAAAGCACCCCTACGTGACATATTTCCGGCAATGCCGTTGATAAAAGAACAGTTTCACTTCAGCGCTGAACGATCTCGGTCTATCGCAGAGGAGCCAGTTGTCGATTTCGAAATTTCTTACACGATTTCGATTCAAGATATCCGCCTACCGGTGCATATGGCAGAGGCTCATTTAGAAAGTCAAGATGCCGATACGATAGTATCCGGTGAAGCAGCCGTTCGCGCGGTTGGACCGTCAACTCTCGAACGTTCGGTTCGTGTCGAAGTCAGCACCTGTTCGTCGGCAGTGACCGTGGCTGAGTCTGTAGATTTTACTGATGAAGATGGAGATCATATCGATTCATTTTCAACTGCCAAGATCGGAACGACTGACGAAGTAGGGTATTATCCGCAGATAGGTGTAGAGCAGGGAGGTGAAGCCGGATTGAAACAGTATCCACATTATCTATTCCAGGCAAAGCGCGATAATGATGCTATAGCAAATCTGTCGGTTGAAGAGCTAGTGGTATTGCAGCAAGAGTCGGATGAATTATTTGAGCGAGCTGCTATGAATAAAGACGAAAGTGATTTTCGGATTGCCTTAGCTGTGTTAGCAAGCATCAAGCAAGCGATCAATCGCCAATTTTCGGTGGAATTATGAAAAACTACAGTGTCTGTAAAGACTTTGGCGCAGTGCCTTACCGTGACTGGAAAAATACAGGCATTGCAGTCCCCATTTTTAGTATCGATAATGCGATCGATGACGGAGCTAGCTTAGAGCCTACTACACAAATAATAGAATCATTGGCGGCGGCACAATTACCTGATATTTATTCTGATATCGCGTTTGTATCAAACAGTCACGACAATGCCTCAGTGCTGAATTTCACGGATGATATTCGTAAAAAGTTAGGCATTAGCGTACTTTCGGTATCGAGGGCGGATGGCTATAAGAGCAAGCCACACCCTGAAATGGGATTCGTCATCGCTCGTGAATTTAATGTTGAACGCAGTGCGCTTGGTGTTGTCGGTAATCACTCGAATAGTAATATGGAGTTTGGCAAAAATATCGGCGCTGGCGCAATTGCACTATGTTTGCAACCTAACGTTATCGATGACACCAGGGCTCCGTCCGTGCAATCGATTGATTTAGATGTGATCACTGGCAATGCCATACCGTCTGATCAGGAATTCGGACATACCTTTCAGGAAAAACCACAGGCAATAGGTAGAAAATTATTTGATGTTATCCAGCGTGTACAAAAATCTAAGCGCGATAACGGGTCCGAACGACAAGGCGAATAGTCTGTATGAAGTTATACTTTGTAGCTATGTTACTGCTGAAATAAATCAGCAAAGTCTGATTGGTTCATCGAGTAATTAAATCCAGGCTCCCTTTCTTGTAGTCTACCGTGTCGTGTTTTGTCGTAATTTGGTGTTCCATTTAGTCGTACGAAACCTACAATTGCAGAGCGGCCTACGTTTTTGGTTGCGTCTGTCGCAAGAACACGATGCGCCAGCGCTTTTAGTTCGCCATTTGACCGCAGTTGTAGCTGCATAGCGGGTATAACGGCCGCTTTTCCTGCGGTAACCGGCATGCTTTCCCAAATATGTGTCATCGGGTTTAACCGTTCGCAGCCGCTGGCAGATTCGTAAAGATGAAACGTAAAGCCACTCTGGTCAACGTGAGGCTCTGCAATTAGATCACCAGCTGATCGATCGCCAAAGTAATGGATGAATCGAATAAATGTCGTTGCCGAACTTGCGCGGACCTCATTGGCAAATCCTTTTAGATCGTATTGTTCTTCGACAAGTTCTGCAAAATGGACTGCGAGCGGAGCTATTTGATCTGATAATGCCATGGCTGAGCGGATAAAATCACTCTCTATATCCTCGCGATTTATAGCTAGAAGTAATGACTCTAGATAATCGTTATGCGCCTGTGCGATGTCAAAGTTTTCTTTGTAGTCGGCATTTTTTCCAATCCCATTCTTTAATTCATATCCAGACCCAGCACCGTCGCTTGTCGCAACAAAGTGTTGTTTTGAATGTATAGGCAGCGAGCAGAATTCCATCCACATGCGTGCGGCATATTCGACGTTTGCTCGCAGCTGTGGGTCGTATTGTAGCAGTGCAGACCCTTCGCTTTTTAGTGACTGTATTGATTCATTCATAAAATTCTCCTTTATGGAGATATTGTAGATAAATGAATCTTGATAAAAAAGTGAGGCTATCCTCACTTGCTGAATAACTATTTTATTGTTTCGTTATAAAATAATGGTAGAGTGTTGATGTTACCGTCTCTGATCGCTTGTAGTATGTAGACGATGCTTTGAATTGAATCATGTGAATCCTTTTGCTCATTGTCTATCGCGGAGTCAATATCTGTCCAAAAATTATGACCATAATCGGTATCTACTAGCTCGCCTGAGTAGCTGGTAGCGTAGCAAATTGGGAATAGTATGTCAGAAAACAATTTATTATTCCCATAGAGCATTCGACGTTCATGAACTACTAATTCAAATGAAGCCGTTAGCCCGGTTTCCTGCTGTAATTTTCTGGTTGCACCCTGTAAAATTGGCTCGCCCTTGATAATTGTACCGCCCATAACGCCAATTTTTCCGTATGAAGGTTGGCTACCGCGAGTCTGGCTGAGGATTTGGAGTCTTCCGTCGCTGATTCGACTGACAATCGTAATAACATTAATTTTAAATAATCGATTTGCTTGATCGTTGGTGTGATGAATGTCGGCGACATGCTGAATGCCACGATACGATAATCTATACCCTTCATTTGTTTTTTCAATATATTGCTTTTTGATTAAAAACTTCAAGTGGTAATTGTATAGATCATTTGCAATGTCATGGGGTTTTAGTTGACTGTATTTTAAACTGTCGGCATTTTTCAGTCGAGATATAATCGCATCTTGGATAGGTGAGAACTGCATAGCTGCATTAATAGTGTAGTGAATAAACGCTATCGTCAAGCGTGAGTATTTTAAATTACAAAGTAGCAGCGGTTGTCACGACGTCATTATTGTTAAAATGTATCTAAAGTGTTATAGTATTTTAATGCAAAATGAAATGGATGATCCGAACAATCGGCAGCAACTAGCTGAAAATGTCGCTGACCTAGCGAAGCGAATGGAGTTGTTATTAGTCGAGCATCGCACGATCGGTGCGATCGCGGTTAGCGAGTCGTTCGTCTATGCGGATATCGAAAAAGATGCTCAGCGTATCCAAGCGGCTGCGCGTGAGTTGGGTGAGCTAGCTGTAGTAGCTGTGAGCGAAGAGAGAACTAACGCTGAGTCGAAGCTAGATGAGGTAGTAGTCTCGCCCGAGGTGGTGGCTGGAGATGATGGCGCCTATTTACATCAAAGCATAAAACGTTTTGTGCTGAGGCGTAGTCAATTTACAATTACTGACCTAGGAGAATATCTAAAGGCGACCGAAGATTTTACTCACGGCCAAATAAGCTCTGCGAAATCAAAAATAAAAACACACTTGAGTCGTATAGTCGCGGAGGAGTCTAATGACGGAAGAATGTCTGAACATTGGTCGGAGAAGGTAGACGGCAAGTGGACGTTTACGTTCGCATACAGGGCTACCGCGCCATCCGAGCCTGAGATACAGGCATATGTAGCGCCTAAAGAGGAAATTGCCGCTGATGAAACTACCGAACAAACGGTCCGAGCGCTATTCGACGTAAAGAAGATGGGCAAAGTTTCGTTTTCGATCGAACGTATGAGCGAGGAAGAGTTGCACGATGCGAGTCAATTTGCCGCATCGCTGTTTGCTGGCCAAGTCCAGCCTGTATTAAAGAGAGATATGAAGGTATGCGTTGTTGATAAACTGAACAATAAAAATGTTGGCATCGACGAAGCAAATCGAATCCTCGATAGATTGTATGCTGCAAAACTGGTCGGTAAAATTACTTCCGCAGATGGTCTAAAGTACTTTACCGCAGACGTGGCGCAGCGCACTCAGCGCACGGCTCCGCGTCAGAAGGGTGGTATTAATAGCCAAACCGAAAGGGCGAGCGAGAAGTCAGTGGATTATGTAGATCTGGGAGTGGGGCAAGTTATCGACTGTCTCGTGACGCAGCTACAACATTCTGAACAGAGTATGACGCCGCGACGGATTAGCCAACATATCACAGAGGCCGGATCCAAGGACGTGTCTGCCGAATCCGTAAAGTCTATAGCTCGCATGCTGCCCAGCGTGTTTACAGTGGAGGCGAAGGCGTTAACGGGAAAGTCACCGCATGCTAAGTCGCGTAAACAGCAAGTACTGCAAATCAAACTCGCCAGTCAGGAAATAAAGGATCTTTGGCGTAATGATCCGCAGAGATTATTGGATAGTTTAGATGCATCGAATAGACCATAATAAAATAGTCACCATTACGGTGACTATTTTATGTTTCACATTCGTAACTATGCAGTTTTGTGACCAGTGACTGCTTTGACAATAAATAGTGCTACAACAGCACCAAATACTGCAACCAGTAGGCTGTATAGGTTAAAGCCATCCACACCTTGGCCTCCGATTGCTTCCATAATGAATCCACCAACGCCTGCGCCGATGACACCAACGATGATATTTAATAAAATACCTTGGCTTTTATCGGTTTTTGCGATTTTTGAAGCAATCCAACCAGCAATTCCGCCTAGTATAATCCATGCAATAAAGTTCATATCACTCCTTATAGTTATGTTGTTTCACCAATATATCTCAAATTTGTTCAAGATTTTGTAATTTATTTTACGAAGCGTGAAAATTAGAGACTTACCTCCATCCCTTGGTAGTGACCAGGGGATGGAGGTAAGAATGTTCTCGGACTAGCTCTTCTTTGAGGCTCTACGGCCTCCGCCAGACACTGCCCTCAGCGAGCCGCCGTAGTTCTTGGTCTGCCGCTGGACGCGATACACGTCGGGATTCAACCCCATGCTCGAAATCTGAGAACTCAGAGCTTTCGAGCCCTCTTGACCGGCGTCGGCTGTCACTCTTTTGTTGAATCGACTCATTAGACCGCCTTCTGTTGAGTGTAAGAACTTTACTAATATAATAACTAATTATATATTTGTCAATTATATAACATAATATATATTTTAATTTGACGCAAGGAATTTTTAGCATTCCAGATGCCAAGTTAAAAACCAAATCCAATATGAACCAGATTACATTTGAAAATGCGTCATTGGTGTCTACTGGCGCTGTAGGTAATTACGCATATAAACTCACTCTCGCTACAAATAGAAGGATGCAGAATCGTGAGACTTTGCTAGAGATCGGTTTAAGCTGCCGTCAGTAGGGTATGATGACCCGAAGCTAGATTACACATGCCTAGAAAGGGACTGGTAATGTGGCTGCAAGTGGTGACGTGGTATAGGCGTATAATAGGTAGTATGAAAGCAATTTGGAACGACAATCCGCAGCGGCAATCACGTTTTCGCCGCTCACTGCTAACGCGCAGATAGCTACGCAGACAATATCACCCGCTAGTATTGTGCAAACTGGCGCCACTAGCGTGCAGATGCAGGTCGCCAACAACGGATCAGTGGTAAATACAAACGCAGGCACTTTGGATAATCAAGGTACGCCAATTGGTGACCAAGCATACTTTAGGGCGGGTAGTGTCACAAAGCCATTTATTAGCACTGTCATTATGCAGTTAGTAGATGAAGGCAAGATTGATATTAATGCACCCATCGACACATATTTACCGGGAAAAATTGTTGGTGGTGATAAAATAACAACCAAGCAATTACTGTCGCATACGAGTGGGCTACAGGAATATCTGCCGAGCCTCCCACTTTATAATGTTGCATCATACCCAACGACAGATGAAAAGTTCAAAGAAATGTTGGATTCGGCATATAACGTTGACCAACTAATCGGCTATATTAATTCACGACCACTTGCGACAGAACCAGGTAGTACGTTTAGTTATGCAAATAGTAACTATGTCGTTGCAGGTGAAATTATTGCCAAAATAACCAGCAAGCCCTACGCAAAGAATGTCGAAGAGCGAATCCTGAGTCCGCTCGGAATGACAAATACGTATTTCCCAGGTACGGATCAGAATCTTCCAAATCCAGGAGCTCGTGGCTACACCGATATTAGTGATCAGCTGCTGGGTGGAACTGGATTCCACGACATGTCGCGATATAACGGATCACAGGTCGGCGCATCAGGGGAAGTCGTATCGACAACGAGAGATTTGAACAAGTTCACTAAAGCGATCGCGAACGGATCATTACTGTCTGCCGCTAGCCATCAGCAGATGATTACCCCGATTTCGGACATGGGTGACGGAACGGGTTACGGATTGGGCGTCATGTCAGTACAGACCGAATGCGGGCCGATGGTCGGCCACGGCGGTAACATTTATGGCTATGCGACCCAAGCATTTTCGTCCACTGATGGAACTAAGCAGGTTGCCATATCTGGCACTGAAGGAAAATTGGGCTATATTCCTGTGACGGTTGCGACGCAACAGCTGGCCGCACAGACAATGTGTCAATAAAATTGTTTGATTATAATTCCGCAAAGCGGCCTCTCGATGAGGCCGCTTTGCTATACTAAATAGAATGATTACTTACTACACAGATGGCAGCGCCAGCCCAAACCCTGGTCCCGGTGGATTTTCGGTGATAAAAGAACTTCAACCACACATTTTAGGCGGAGAGCCAAGCGGCGAGATCACGACTAATATCCGGATGGAAGGCTTGGCGATAAAAGCAGCCTTGCAGGACGCGAACGGTGCAGAGTGTCAGATCTTTACCGATAGTGAATTTTGGATTAATGTAATCACAAAATGGGCACCTAATTGGCAGGCGAATGGTTGGAAGAAAAAAGGTGGAGATATAAAGAATCTTGATATCGTTCAATCCGTCGTGCCGATTTATCAGGCGAGTAATGCCAAGCTGACATGGGTGCGTGGGCATGAAGGTGACGAAGGCAACGAATTAGCCGATGAATGGGCGAACAAAGCTAGAGAACAAGGTCGTACTGATCCGATAGCGGTTGAGCCTGCAACGCCACTCACTGCTGTCGAGCATGCGACAGGATACTTGGATTCAGTGAAAGTTATGCAACTGGCGACTGTCAGCGACGGCAAGCCATGGATCAGCACGGTGTTTTTCATTGCAGATACTGACAAAAATATTTACTGGTTGAGTGAGCCGCACCGGCGCCATAGCCAGGACCTGACGGTCAGTCCGAACGCCGCAATCGCTATTGCCGCCAAGCTCGACAAGCCGGTTGTAGGCATTCAGGCCGAAGGCGTCGTCGAGATTGTATCAGATGTTGCGGTAGCAGAATTACTGTTGCCGCTATACGTTCAGAAATACAGCGGAGCTGGCAAAGATTTTGTAAAGTTGTTAAAAAACGGCGCAAATAAACATCAGCTCTACAAAATGAACGTGCAGAATATGACGATGTTTGACGAGCTGCACTTTGCTGACCAGCCATCCCAAGTCATAGTCAAAAAATAGACACTTTACGTATGGACTGAACGCGGTTATGCTAGAGATACAATGGTTTCTCGTTCACTTCACACGCAAACAATTCGTTATATCATAGTAGCGCTGACATTCTTTTGTTGCTTGGGTTTACTGTCTGTGGTGCGATCAAACTCGGCATCAGCAATTACATCTGATCCAAAAATGTTCGTCAGTGGCGATAACACTTTTTATGGGTATGCACGTGCCGGTGAAAAAATATCAGCAAACTTTGTCAAAAGTAGCCAAGTTGAGCCATTAGGGCTGGGTGCGCATCCAATTACAGTTTCGATTGAAGGGCCTGGCCTAGAACGTCAGGCGTGTACGATCAGCCCGACAGTCGTAACGGGCGCCGGCTGTGGTTTTACTGATGTAGTCGCTGCCGAAACGGGTGTATATAAAATTGATTTTGCGCTACCGAAAGAAGCAACTATTTATGATCAAGTGTCACCGACCGTTCGATGGGGTCGCAATATGTTTAGTTGGAATATCACGATTAAGGATAGTGCTAACGCTGTAAAGGCTGGACGCGTATGGTCAGAATTATATGCAATTCGTCAGCCAATTCAGCCGGAATTTGCCACGGACCTACTGTACTACTACATGAGCGAAGATGGATATTTGTATCGTGCGACGTATAAAGGCTATAACGGTCAGATTTCAACACTATCCGCCGATGCGTTTGGTATCCGTCAAAATAAAACCTGCCGATCAGCATATCAAAGTATTCAAGTTGACGATACAAAGCTGTCGCCGTCATTTGGTGAATGTGGCGGTAGTTACAAGCTATTCTTTGAGCAGCCTGCCGGCGAATTACCGCAATCCGCAAAGCGATGGGACGGCAAGACCGAATGGGTGAGTCCAGCGATCAACCGACCAGTCATCGACGGTTTGACATTCGACGTTGATCAGTCGGCCGACATGCAAGCTGGCAAGATTACCTATGCTCTAAAAAATTATATTGGCCAGTACGACATCAAAATTGACACAAACGATGACGGTAATTTCGATGCAACCGAAGATATTAAAATTACGCACAAAATTGACAAACTGACCAGTGACAGGCAAGAAATTACATTCGATGGCATTAATGGTGACGGTCAGCCGATACCAAAGTCACAAAAAATACGTGTCAAAATTGATATCGCCAGGGTTGCGGAAATTCACCTGGTCAACGCGGATGTCGAAGGTCGCACAGGCGGCATAGAACTGGTCCGATTGAGTGGTGATAATGCGCCAACATATCGCGTGTGCTGGAATGATACACAGCTAAAGCCAATTGCGAACAAGGCACTCGAAACATCAAAAGTCGATGGGCGAGAGTGTCCACTCAGTCAGGGTGGTGTTCACGGCTGGGCGTATGGCACCGATTCATGGGGCGATGTGCGGTATATCGATAACTGGATTTATGCATCAGCACGCGTCGATGGTACAGCGGAAATTCAATACCCTAGCGAAGCTGCAGAAATTGCAGGCGTATCCGTGAACCGTCAGCAAAAGCAAGTAATTGCATTTGGTGTTATTGGCGTCATTGCCGTGCTGGGTGTAGTGGGTGCTATTGTTGGCGTCAAGATCCACAATCATCGAAAATTAATGAAGCAATTCCAGCCTCCGAAATTCTAACCAACCAGTAGATTGCCGATTATTGCTATACTAGGGGAATGTTAAGTATTCTCGCACCATCAAAAACTATGGATGCCGCGCCTGTGGATTCGGTGATTGCGGCTACGTCGCCATTATTCATGCAACATGCTACTGAAATAGCGCATGCCGTCCGAGACGTCGACGATATTGCGCAGTTTATGAAAGTCAGCCCGTCAATCGCTACTACCGTACAGGATATGTACCGGCAATGGGGGGATGCCGTAAAGCCGAGCATGTATATGTATCGCGGCGACGTGTATAAGGGGTTTTATGCGGACACTCTGGGTACTGGCGACATTCAGTGGGCACAAGATCACATCATGATAGCGAGCGGCTTGTACGGACTATTACGCCCATTGGATAAAATCTCGCGGTATCGTTTAGAAATGCGGGCGCAACTATCGGTTACAGGCCATGCTAACCTCTATGATTTTTGGGGTGATCAGCTGGCAACGGCCGCTGACGAGCGAGCTAATGGAACTATCTGTATCTTGTCGTCAGAAGAATACGCTCGTCCAATTCGTAAATTTGCCACTTCGCGTATCGTCACTCCGGTGTTCATGGATCACAAACCGAACGGGACAATCGGTCAGGTTCCGATTTATAGCAAAATGATGCGTGGAGTTATGGCCCGCTGGATTATCGACAATCGCGTCGATACGCCCGAAGGATTGGTACCTTTCGATCGATTTGGATATGTCCATGATGCTTCACGCAGTACGTCAGAAGCGCCTGTTTTTCTGCGTGAAAAGATGATTCCATTGGTTTTTTAGTGTCGTTTTTCGTGTGGTATACTTAAAATACTTATGCTAATAAAATCTAATCGTGGATTTACAATCGTAGAACTCTTGATCGTTATCGTCGTAATTGGCATTCTTGCGGCAATAACAATCGTTGCTTTTAACGGGATTCAGAACCGGGCTAATGATAATCGTCGAAATAGCGAGATGGCGATGTACTTAAAGGCAATTTTGGCCGCTAGGATTAACAGCGACAAAACGTTATTTCAAGTGAACAATAGTGCGTATTCGATGGGCACTTGTACGATGCCAGCTAATAATCCCGATGGAACAGAACCGCGCCTGCTTGATAAAACGCATGCTTGCTGGGTGCGGTATCGCGATAATCTAGCGAAAATTGGCGCCGCATCAGGCATGGACTTGAGTGGATTGCAGAATGGTGACCCAAAAGGTAATCCATACACCTATGATGAAAACGAAGGCGAGCCTTCGGGTGGCGTGCCGAATAACTGCGCCACCGATACGCCAATACGATATTTTACGGGTAGCGGCACGTCGCTCGCAAATGGACCGGCTATTCCTAAATATTTACCCGCGTGCTAATATAGCATTGTTAACAACCTAAATATCAAGAGAGCGACGAGGGATACTGGTCCTACGACTCGCCGGCAACCGAATGGAAACATCACGGTGCTACTTCCAGCCTGAACGCAGTTCAGGAAGATATTTCAATTCTTGGAATCCTTTCTGTGCTGCCAATCGGGGTAGATAGAAAGGATTTTTATGTCTATACAACAAACAAATTATCGCACAGCCGAAAGCGTCAGCCCAAAGCACCCTGATAAAATAGCTGATCAGATTAGCGATGCGATTTTGGATGCACATTTGTCCGAGGACCCGAATGCGCGCGTCGCGGTTGACGTGGCAGGCGGGCATGGCAAAGTATTCGTTACAGGTGAAGTGACATCACTGGCACAAAACGTCGATGTTGCGGCGATCGTTCGACGGCTGGCGGGTGACGTCGAATTGATCGAGCACATCGCCCAGCAAAGTCCAGAAATTGCTGCTGGTGTCGACACCGGTGGGGCAGGCGACCAAGGTATTGTGGTCGGGTACGCGACTAGTGAAACGCCGAAGTTACTGCCGTTAGAGGTTGTGCTATCGCGCGAGCTGAATCAGCTGCTGTTCAAAACATGGCCGTTTGACGGCAAGACTCAGGTGACATTGAACCATCGTAATACTATCGTCGGTGTCGTTGCTAGTTTTCAGCATGCGCCAGGTAACGAACTTCGAACTGCAATCGAAGCATGGCTGGCGGATTACGATGTGGCTGAGGATGTTGTCGTCCATGCGAATCCGGCCGGTGACTGGAATGTCGGCGGATTTGATGCGGATGCAGGTTTAACCGGTCGTAAATTGGCGGTGGACAATTATGGCCCGCGTATTCCTGTCGGTGGCGGTGCGTTCAGTGGTAAAGATCCGAGTAAAGTTGACCGCAGCGCGGCATACGCAGCCCGTCAGGTTGCGATTCATTACCTCCACCAGCGACAAGCAGATGAAGTGTTTGTTCGTATTGCCTATGCGATCGGTGTCGCCGAGCCGCTTGAGCAAACAGTGATTGTTGACGGCGAAGCAGAGCAGATAACTGGGTTTGACCTGACGCCAAATGGCATCATACGACGCCTCGATCTAAAGCG
>SEAL01000035.1 GCA_004145215.1 Chloroflexota bacterium
CCCCCCTATTCTTTGGAAGTAGTCCACAATATATTGAATAGCTGACGCTGTGAGTCTGCTATTTGCTGGTTGTAGACTTCGATGCCAAATACTTCGGTATCGTCCCAGTTAAAGTGTGCAACGACATTATTATAGACAACAGTGCTGTGTGCAATTGCATAAATGTCCGGATTAATACGGCGAGACTGCCAGTTTTCTAATCGATGATCTTCACCATTTGAATACCAGTTTTGCTGGCTTTTGATGAACTGGTCGCTGACGATGCCGCGAAAGTTAACTTTGCTGTCGTTACAGGCTTGCACCCAGCGGTCAAAGAATTTTGTATTTGTTTTGATCTGTATGTTTTCGTACAGAATGCCGTCTACATCCGTTTTTGATTTCGTTTCATTCCATAGCATTTGCTTGACGCCGTCTTCACCGCGATATAGTTGAACTCGTGTATCAACTGATTCCAGTGACCGAGGCCCTAAACTCTGTTCGATCAACGGAAGCGCTGTCTTTAGATCCTCTAGCTGTTGTTCTTTTTTACTTATCATCATCTGTAGGTTGCTGAACGGGGCGGCTTTTATAACACCCCTGCTCTGTTCGGTCTGTGTTTCGATTAGGCCACTAGCGGTGAGGTTTGGGAGTAGACGATATAATAACGTTCGCTCTACTCCTGCGTTACGTGATAACTGCGAAATATTTTGAGCACCACCGCTATATAGCGCGATATAGATATCTGCAAAAGTTTTGTCGAATCCTAATTTTTCAAAATAATCGTAAATTAAGGGTGAGGTAGCTGCCATAACACCTCTAGCATAGCAGCTGTGCATTTTCTGCACAACGATTATTATATTATGCCATAAACAGCTATGATGAACATGTCAGCTAAACAAAGGACTTACTATGGGTGAACTAATTGCATTTCCGGAACGACATGAATCATATGAAGGATCGCGCGGAGACATGGAAGCGTTAAGTGCTGAATGGCTATCTGGTAGAATGACGGCCGAGGGTTTTGACGCTGATGATATTGCCGCTTGTACTGCTGCAATACTCGGCACGACACCAATTGTCGACTGTGATGGCGTGATGGCCGATCAATATGTAAACCAAATAACCTACCCTAGTAAACGGGCGCAGACGATTGCGCAGATTGTTGCGAGTGCGGATATGGGTGACTTGTATCAGTCATATGGTCCATTGCTGGGTCGGGACATATACAAAGAAGAACTCGGTTCTGATGACGATAACCCGCAGCTGGATAGTGCTTTTATGCAGTCGCAGCACCGACAGCTGCAATTGTTGCAGAATTACCGCTACCCTACAGCTATTGCCGAAACGGTATTTGGCAAAGATCGACAGCGAATAGTTGGATATCAAAGAGAAATTTCGAGAATGATAGCCGATGGACAGATTACGACTTGGCAGCAATTAACTGACACTGATATCGCATTTAGCGAACTGTTCGATATTGGTACTTGATAATAACGGATAATTATTGTGATATAATGTGTTTATCGGGCACATTCAATGTGCTAGCGGACCTTTGAGAGGAGAGTTAGCTAGACGTGAACATGCTTCGGCTCTGCGCAGCGCAATACTTTGCAGAATGTACCCGCAAATTGCCCCGGAACTGCGTGGACTGTGGCGGCAAGAGCGCCTGGTGATCACTCGCGACAGAGTATTTACCGGCCAAGGGCTGAGACAATCCATCGAACCGCTAAACGACGCCGATGCGGGAATTATCGCACGCCTCGTCTGGTTGCTTCGAGGACACGATCCGTCGAGAGACACTCAGTTTCAGCGATTAGAGGCTGAGCTTTTAGAGCAACGAGAGGCGCGCAATCTAGCTCGGTTAAAGATTGCAGATTGGTTCGAGCAATTCGAAGTAGACCAACGTGCGATAACTCAGCTGCATTGGTCATGCAAGTGGAGTGAATGCATTGCAATGGTTCGCTTGACCGCTGAGCGCGCCGGCCACCAGTTATCGATCTAGCGTCCTCACTCCATATTCCGCGGTACACTTCCGAGAGGTTGGTGTACCGCGGAATTTTGCATTAGTAGCGGAAAATCGCTGCCGTTGTCGCCTGCTGCGGAATGAGTGCTTTATCGAGGCAAACGACCTTTCCGCTCTGGGATACAACCGTCCTTATCAGGTCTTGAAGGAATTTGCCATAATGCGATGGAAACCTTATCAATAGTTTTTCTTTACTAGAATCACTGACCGAATCAGTTGTTGTTTCGCACATATCGATCAACAACGTTTCGACACGGCCATCTATCGCGGCATCGTAAATAGTCTTGTCATCGATGGATGTTTTTTGCGCACTGGTCTTTTGATCGAAGTGGTTCAATATGTCATTACGTTCCTTTGCACCCGAGGATGCTCGAATTGCTTGCCACGATAGCTTGTGTAATTCTTGAGTTGGGCTGGATGTGTAGTTGCCTGACAGTACGGTGTCAATGATGCTTGGTAGCTTTGTGAGTGTTTTGTAGTCGGCTGCTTCGTTTTCTGTAGCCGCAATTATGAACGGTAGTGACGTGTCGATGTCTGACGACTTAGTCACTGTGTCGTCAAGGATTCGCAGATAACGCAAGCGATCTTCTTGCTCTGTGCGCTTTGGGTCTCCCTGGCCGTGCGCTCCATCAATTGTTCTGTTGGCGTGTCCTTCGGGGCGTGTTTCGTCGATATTTAACGCTTGCTTATAGCTGGCGGGCAGGCCGACGTCAATTGGTTGAATGTCGTACATATCTGCACGGAATAATTTTGGCGACTGCATAGCCAGGGCGAGGATATAATAAGGCTGATTTATTTCCTGAGTAATCAATAGTGGTGTCACGTCAAACGTTTCACCGACGAACGTGTGCTCCTCGCACTCGATTGGCAAGTTGATCATTTGTACTGAATCTTTAGTGGCAAAAATTGCTAGACTTTCAGTGGTGTTGTCCCAGAAAGATACATCGTTCAATGTTGAATCTAGTTTGTCCGACAAATACTTCACAGTCTTTTCGTCGGTAGCTGCTCGCCACTGATCAATACCCGATTTCACCAAATTTTTAAATCTGGTCTGGTCTTCGCTGATGTTCGGTCCGGTCGGATACCGATGTGTTGGAATATAAATCGACAGCACAGGGCTGTCGCTATAATTCAGTAGTATATCTAGTGTTTGTGACGTTAATTTATTCATAAACCTCCAAGATGTTAGGTGTTGTAGTGTCATTTAACCATGCCTGTATTATGTACGCTGTGAGATACTTTACGGACAGAAACTTGGTATACTGAGTGTATGTTAGACCACCACATTCAGCGGACGATTGTATATACATTGGCTTTTAGCGCCGGGATGAGGTTTTCGGATCTAAAGCCTGATGATTTGGAGAACAAGGCGTTTAATTATCATTTGAAAAAAGTGATGAGTGCTGGGTATGTCGAAAAAACTGGAGAGGGATTGTACACATTAACCAGCGAAGGTCGTCGAGTAGGTAAAGGTGCCTTAAAAAAACAAAGTCGATTGATCGATCGGGCGTATTCGGTATTGCTGCTGGCGATACGCCGTGAGAGTGATGGTGCTTGGCTGCTGGTCAAGCGCAAATCGCAGCCGTTACTTGGGTTGACGGGTTTTATGAACGCTCAGCCGACGGTCGACAAAGACATTACGCAGACAGCCGCGGATGTATGCCGGGATCAAACGGGACTTTCCGGTGCGTTCGTAGTGCATGGACATGGGTACTTCCGAATCTTTCGAGGGGGTAGTCTGGAAAGCTTCATTCATTTTACGCTCCTTCAGTGCACTGAAATTCAGGGAGAGTTGCTCCAAAACAGTGAACTAGCGGAATACTACTGGGATACGGATCCCGATTTTTTGGCACCGGAAATGCTACCGAACATGCAAACACTTCACAAAATGTCGCAAGCTCCTGCGGGGTCGTTTGCTGAGTGTACGTTTGATATTTAGTTGTTATCGCTGTCTTCATGATGATTCTCCTTTTGCTGTCTTGCTTCTATATATCAGTATGGACCCAGACAGTAATGAAAACAGTGAACACTTTTTCACCTACTCTATTTAGGCTGCATGGGGGTATTGCTCTGTTGCAAATTCGAAGGCTTCAGCGACTTTTCGCGGCGCATTTCGACGGACATCGATTGATACGTCACTGTCACGATCAGCTAATTGGGCAAAAGACGGATTGCTGCCAATTGTACTTGCATACTGGCGTGCTTCATTTGCGATGTGCAACGCGCGATCGCGGGCCAATGCTTGCGCTTCAAATTCACTAAGGTACTCAGGGGTGTTGCCAATACCTACGCAAGCTAGTTCCATTGTGGTGGCGCCTATGCGACGACCCAGACTCTGATAATGGTCGCGGCTAGTTAGACGGTTGTTGTGCATATCCGTTAAAGTTAATGCCTGGTCGGACATCTCGGCCAGATGTCCTGTTGCTGCTATCCAGATACCATCTTCGTTTTGACGAAAATCATCATTCTCGTCGCTGGCAAGAGTGGCGAGTGAAACTTTTTTATTCATGACATCTTCACCTTCTGCTAGTTGATGGAATGTCGATCCGACACCCAAAATACCGACCAGATGCGCGCCGTCAATTCGTTGATCGCTTTCTTTCATAAAATCGAGCATCAGGCGGGCCTTTTCGATGCCAATACGCTGATTTTCGTAACGTAAAGTTCCGTAGCGCCGACCATGTCGAGCATCGATAATCTCTTGTTTGCGCGCTTTGGCAGGGATAGAATTTTTAGTCGAATCGAAATGAATCGTCGAAAACATAAATGTATTGTAGGGTTGTGGTTGTCTATTCATATTCCCTACTATGACAATAATATGCGATTTGATCAGTGAACACTTTTTCACTAACCTAATGACGAGCAGTGACAAGTGACCTATACTGTATATATGAACGATCTTGCCGATATCCTGCGTCGAAACTTTATTACTCCAATTGTTATCGCGATTCTGTCGCTAGCGGTTATTTTGTTGATTCTGGGGGATCCGCAAGATGCGTGGTTTATATCAGTCGTCATTATCTTTAATACGTTGATTGCGGTTGTCCAAGAAATTCGCGCACAGCGAGCGTTGAAAAAACTAGAACTATTAAGTGCGCCAAAAGCTCGGCGCCAAAAAGCGGACGGCACATTCGAAGAGGTTATGTACGACCAGCTGATTGTTGGAGACGTTATTTCACTGCAGACTGGCGATGACATTCCGGCTGATGCTATCATTTTGACGAGTCGAGGGATAGAGGTTGACGAGAGTATTTTAACTGGCGAGTCTGCAGCTGTTGAAAAAGCAAAGAAGGACACAGTGCTTGCAGGGACGGCAATTACGGCAGGTTCCGGCACGGCGAAGGTAACGGCAATTGGTGCTGATACAAAAGCTGGTACGATGACGGCACAATTGAAAAAATACAAACCAGAATTGACGCCACTGCAACGTAATATTAATCTGGCTATTACTATTTTGACCTACGGGGCGTTGGGATTGGCGGTGCTAATCGGTGTTGTGTATTCAGCGATGGGTGAAGATTTACTACGGACGTTCAAAGTCATAACCGCTGGAGCAACGACGGTAATTCCGGAAGGATTGCTACTAGCGAGTTCATTGCTACTAGCGTTTGGTTCGCTAAAACTGGCTGCTGCAAAAGTATTGCCACAAAAACTATCCGCGATCGAAGCGATGGCGCTAATAAATGTATTATGCGTCGATAAGACCGGGACATTGACCTCACCAGAAGTGACGTATGAGCGCTTTGTGTCATTCGGCAAGCATGACCCGAAGCTATTGGAGGCGGTCGGTGCCGTTGCTGCCGAGACGAGTTCTGGAAATGCGACCGGCGATGCGATTATCGATGCACTACCGGCGCCGTCAGAGTACAGGGTGATCGATATATTGGCTTTTAGTTCTAGTCGCAAAATGAGCGGCGTGCGAATGACCATTGGCCGATCGAAGCGCACGGTAATAATGGGTGCTCCAGAATTTGTTGATGCGATCGCACCAATGCGCGTTCCGCAAAAACAGCAGGTGCAAGATTTGGCAAAAAGCGGATCGCGAGTGTTACTGGTAGCAGAGTTCGAAGATCAGACGACGGATCTGAAAAGTATCAAGGGCGGTAAGCCGGTTGGTCTGATTGTACTGAGCAATAGTCTGCGCGAGGGTGTCGTCGAAACTGTTGAATACCTGCAAAATCAGGGCGTCAGTATACGTGTGATTAGTGGCGACAACCCAGAGACAGTACGCTATGTGGCTCAGCGAGCAGGTATTACGGATGCCGAAAAGGTCATCACTGGTGCCGAACTATCTGAAGTTCCATCACACGAATGGGATATTACTGTTCGAAATACGACGATTTTTGCACGCGTATTACCCGAACAGAAAGAGCGATTGATTGCGACGTTCAAGCGACAGCGCAAATTTACGGGAATGGTTGGCGATGGAGTGAATGATGCATTGGCATTAAAGAAAGCCGATCTGGGCGTCGCAATGCATGCAGGAGCAAGCGCCAGCCGGCGAGTGGCAGATATTGTATTATTAGACAATTCGTTCACTTCCCTGCCGCTTGGAATGAAGCTAGGCAATCGTATCATGCAGGCAATCGAAGTTATTGCTGTGCTGTTTTTTCACAAGATTATTTACGGTGTCGTGCTGCTAGTCGGTACGCTAGCGCTGGGTATTACCTATCCATTCGAACCGCGCCACATCACGTTCATGAATATCTTTTTGGTGACAATGCCGACTATCATGTGGACACTGTTCCCTCCTTCGCCGACGCATCGTATCAATCCTCGTCGTTTTTGGAAGGATACGTTGCTGGCAGTGCTACCGATCGCAATGTTGTCGGGCGTTGTTGTCCTGGCGGCCTACGCACTGCTGCGCGCGATGCATCCAGACAATCTGTCGGGTGTTGCGACGACGACAGTTATCATCGCAACATTCTTCGGCATTTATCTAGTGTTCTTGGCGTCAAAGATGTTGAACGTCGTATATGATCGTACTGCAAAATTAGCACGCGTATTGTATATCCTCGCTGCGCTATTTGTCGCCAGTATCAGTTTTGGCTTTGGGTTCACGCGTGACTTCTTCGACTTTACGGGCCCGACATGGCAGAATAGCTGGCCGATATTGCTATTGATGGTGAACGTAGCATTACTGCAATGGTGGATAGCTGGCAAGGCTGCGAAACGGCTGCGATAAACTCGAAAAATTGCAACTACTAACACCAAGACCTGTCGTCCGGGATATAGAGCGCTAGTCGTGATCTGAGGACTGTTTAAGCTTCACTGCGTCAGGGTAAGGGTAGTAATGTAGAAATTAACTAGTGCGAGGCGGAGCCGTTACTGTGGTTCTGTTTCGTTTTCTGTAATAGGTACCGACCTACCTACTGCTGGACTCCATATCAGGTCCGGGGTGACATGACCATGGACTGGTACATACGAAAACATACGCTGAGCGACAGTACTGATCAATAATGGTTAAAGTTTGTGGAATGCGCGTCGACTGACGAGTTTGTGAGCCTCAACCAATACTATCGGTAT
>SEAL01000098.1 GCA_004145215.1 Chloroflexota bacterium
TGAAAATCCCCCGGTTCCGTGGACACCCCAATTGGCGCGAGAATGCGCCGGGACTGGACCATGGACAAGAAGAAGCAGAAGCGAAGGAGGCGAGCGTTCTCGCCGGAGTTCAAAGCCGAGGCGGTGCGTCTCTGCCGCGTCGGTGACCGCACCATCTCGCAGGTGGCCGTCGACCTCGACCTGACAGAGACGGCGCTGCGCGAGTGGGTGAAACGGGCAGAGATCGACGCCGGCAAGGGTCCGCCCGAAGCATTGACGACGTCCGAGCGCGAGGAGTTGGCGCGACTGCGGCGCGACAACAAACGGCTCACGCAGGAGCGTGACATTTTAAAAGCTGCGGCCACCTTCTTCGCGAAGGAGAGCGAATGAAGTTCGCGTTCATCGCGCAGGAGGTGGCCTTCCCCGTCGAGACGATGTGCCGGGTGCTCGGCGTCACGCGCAGCGGCTTCTACGCCTGGAAGAAACGTCCCAGGCCCGCTCGCGCCAGGAGCGACGCCCAGCTCGCGGTCAAGGTTGCCGCCGCGCACCAGCGCAGCCGCAAGACCTACGGTAGTCCGCGAGTTCATCGCGAGCTGAGGGCCCACGGCGTGCGCGTAAGTAAGAAGCGCATCGAGCGTTTGATGCGCGAAAACGGCCTCCAGGGGCGCAGCAAACGGCGCTACAAGCGGACGACGGACTCGAGGCACAATGGCCCCATCGCTGCCAACACTCTCGACCGACAGTTCTCCGTCGCCCAGCCCAACCGAGCGTGGGTCACCGACGTCACAGCCATCGCCACCGACGAGGGTTGGCTCTACCTCGCGCCAATGCTCGACCTTCACTCTCGCCGTGTCGTCGCCTGGTCTACCAGCGCCAACAACGACACCACTTTAGCCCTCGACGTCCTTCGAAAAGCTCTGCGCGTGCGTCGGCCACCGCCTGGACTTCTGCACCATTCCGACCGCGGTAGCCCATACGCCAGCGACGACTACCGCGCCGAGCTGCGAGCAAACGACGTTTGCAGGAGCATGAGCCGCAAGGGCGATTGCTGGGACAACGCCGTCGCCGAGAGCTTCTTCGCCACCCTACGCGCCGAACTCGTCGACCATGAGCGCTACGCCTCGCGCGCCGCAGCCATTAACTCCATCGGCGAGTACATCGACAACTTCTACAACGTCGAGCGGCGCCATTCACACCTCGGCTACCTCAGCCCCCTCGAGTTCGAATTGCGCTCGCAACTCCAACAGAGCGTGGCATAGTCAAGCTGTCCACTGGATCGGGGGATCTTCA
>SEAL01000099.1 GCA_004145215.1 Chloroflexota bacterium
ATGATACCTAATTGGCGCAGTTGCATACGCAGTTTTGCCCGGGCATGGTTGGTCTTTACTAGATCTTGCCAAGCGGATTTCGGTAAGGATAATTTCCGTGTCACTACTTCAACGACATCACCGTTACTGAGTGGTTTATCGAACGCGTGAATGTTGCCGTTCACGCGAAAGCTATAGGCATGTTTTCCTAGGTCGCTGTGGACAACATAAGCAAAGTCCAGAGGTAGCGCGCCTTCGGGTAAGTTGTAAATATCACCTTTTGGCGAATACACGAAGATTCTACTACCGAACAAATCGATATTCAATTGGTCCTGACTAATGTCTTCACCATCACGCAATCGAGCGGCAATTTCTTGCATTTGAGTGATCCACTGCAATTCCGCCGGTAGTCCGCCGTTGCCGCGCTTTTTTTGTGTGTAGGCTTTGGTCGATTTCTGTTCGTGATAATGGAAGCTAGCGGCCAATCCACGCTCGGCGTAATCGTGCATCTCTTGAGTGCGTATCTGAAATTCAACGATTTGCTCTGATGGTGTAATCACAGTTGTGTGGAGGCTCTGGTAGCCGTTCGGTTTTGGGACGGCAATATAATCTTTGATCCTGGCAATCATCGGCTGGTAGAGCGAATGCAGGATGCCGAGGACGCGGTAGCATTCTTCTTTGTTTTTAACGATGACGCGTAGTGCCATCAGATCGTAGATATCATCAATATTGCCTTGGACTTTAACTAGTTTTTTATGCAGACTATAGATACTTTTAACGCGACCATTAATTTCGGCATCGATACCTTGTTCTTTCAGTTGTTTTTCTAACTGTGTTCGGACTGCGCCGAGTTTGCGCGTACTTTTGCCCAAGCGTTTGCGCATGACTGCTTCTAGGTGACGATACTCTTTTGGATCCAGATAGCTAAAGGCTAGTTCTTCGATCTGCATACGGACGCGACCCATACCTAGACGATCGGCCATTGGCGCGAACACCTCAATGCTTTCGCGTGCAATCTTTTGCTGTTTGACCGGAGTCATGTGCTGTAATGTCGACATATTATGGAGGCGATCGGCGAGCTTGATAATGATGACTCGAACGTCTTGCCCAACGGCAATCAACAATTTCGACAAGTTGTCTTTGGTTTGGGGTAGATAACTGTTCAAATCGCGCATGCCGGCGCGTGCCTGGGATACTTTAGTCACGCCGTCAACCAAGAATGCGACGTCTCTGCCGAATAGATTTTCGATTTCAGGTAATGTCGCGTCGGTGTCTTCGACGGTGTCGTG
>SEAL01000100.1 GCA_004145215.1 Chloroflexota bacterium
GCGGCAGTTGATATTGTTGCAAACTTGCTAAAAAAACATGACCATACTCAGTTCACCGTTGACGGCAGCGGCGACATCTACACGACCAGAAGCGAGATCATAGGCCTAGAGCATCCTTTTGATTCATCAAAGATAATTGGTACCGCCAGCATTCAGGACAAGAGCATCTGTGGATCAGCCAGCAATAAACGAGCCTGGGGCGAGGGGCTGCATCACATTATCGACCCAACGACATCAAAACCGACGAACGAAATTATTGCAGCGTGGGCAATTGCAGATACAGCGATGCACGCTGATGGGCTAGCTACGGCGTTATTTTTTGTCGCGCCAGATATTTTACTGCAACATATCGCATTCGATTATGTCATCGTTCATAAAGATGGCAGAATAGCGTATTCTAAAAACAAGGATATTACAATATTTACTTCATGAAACATTACCTCGAATCACTCGTTAACACCATTACTATGTACAAACTGACCGCCTATGCACTGATAATGACAACAGGTGCCGCATTACTACTCAGCACCTTGGGCGTGCTTCAGCAGCCCATCGTGGGTCTTTTGGCGACACTGAGTGTATTTGTCGTGGTATCATATGCATCGAGTCGATTATTTGCCTGGACATTTTCAACGCGACACAACAGTGAGTCCTGGTTAATTACGGCATTGATATTATTTTTGATCGTGGGACCACCTGACGATTTCGCACTAAAAATGGGTACTTACTGGATGGAGTTATTAGTCGCTGGATTGGTGGCATTTTTTGCAACTGCATCAAAATACATCTTGGCAATTCGAGGCAAGCACATATTTAACCCCGCAGCAGCCGGCGTCGTTCTCGTATCATTACTCGGGCTGGCTGGCGGCTATGCCACTTGGTGGGTTGCAACACCCTTTTTACTCCCTATCGTCGCCATCGCCGGTTTGTTAATTATTGCAAAAACCCGTCGCTATGCAATGGTTGGCGCGTTTATCGCAACAGCCGCTATTACAATAGCAGTCGTAGCCTCACTCACTAATTATTCCGTCATCGATGCCCTCAGATTAGACATCCTTTCTGGCCCTCTGCTATTCTTTGCGGCGATTATGCTAACAGAACCTCTCACTTCGCCAGCAATAAAGAAATGGCAGATTGTTTATGCGATAATCATCGGCGTTTTATTCAGCAGCCAGTTGCCGTGGGTTTCCAGTCCGGAAGTAGCGCTACTGCTCGGCAATCTATTCGCATTCGCAGTTG
>SEAL01000001.1 GCA_004145215.1 Chloroflexota bacterium
TTGCGTCATAGCTACCCCGCTCCGTCGAGCGCAGCGCATCATAGTGCAGCATTCCGGTTAGGCGGGGTGTTTGCTTTCTAGAGAACAATTCCAGCAGGCATAAAGTAGCAGATAATCGTCACCACTATTAGCACTGCGTACCAGATTTTTCGGTCGAATTGATTCTTTTCGAATAGTTTTATGCCAATCAGCCCGATAATTGCGCCAATCGGCAATCCACCAAATGGAATACCCTGCCATGACATAGGCTGGGCAAATTTTAACCATAATGTGCCTAAAATAACGACAATGACCAGTTTAAGAAAGTACGTGCTGTCGCTCTCGACAAGAACGCTATTAGCACGCACTGCAGTCGAGCGGTTACGTGCGTATGTTCGCGGGCGTGGTTTTTTTGCTTGTGTTTGTTTTGGCATAGTTTGTCACTACTATACCAATCCAAAAGCATATGCGCAATCTACTTGATAAAACAGATAACATCTGCGATAATGCAGGTATATTTACAACCTAAAACTGCGAGATTATACTATGGCAACGACCAAACCAAAAACGACCAAAGCTGCGGCAGCAAAAAAGCCAACGGCGTCGACGGCAAAGCGAAAAACCACTCCAAAAGCAACTGCCGTAAAAACAACGGTAAAATCTACAAAAGCGTCTCCATCCGGACTGAAGTCGTTCCGCTTGTCATCAAGTCCTCGTCCATTTCTAACGTTTTCGATCACTCGTGATACGATCTATTGGCTAATTCTATCAGTTGCGATCTTGGCGCTAGGTTCATGGGTCGTCAACCTCCAGCCATCAGATAACTCCTTTTTAGTGCGCTATCGTAACCTCTGCTCGAATCATAGCGTAATGCGAATGTCTGGCCGAGTTATCAATAGAATTTAATAATACTTTGTTACTTTACAGCATTTTAGGCTTTTTTACAACTGCCATCAGTGGTACAATACGGACAATCTTCGCCTCAATGATGAGCTTGGATGCATTGTCACATTCGTGGCAATCACAATTCGGACAGAGGAGAAACGCTATGTCGACTGATCGAAATGCAATTGCGCTCATCGTTTTCAACGAAGCCATGCGCATCGAGCAGCATCGCAAGGCCAGAGGAGTTGAGCCGACCGATAGCGATTACGCGATTGCTATACCAGGCAAAATACTGGCTAGCCTTGGCCTCAGTACAAAGCCGGAACTGGCAACCGTCGAGAGCCATTTCGAAGTGGCGGACATCGTCAATGGCATGAACAGTAAGGAGCACAAGATCCAAGGGACCGTGTACTACGACTTCAAAGAAGAAAAATTCATTGGCACCTCCGTCTAGCGCTACAGGACATGAGCCTGTTGCTCCTCTGTCCTCGCTAACAGAGTAGTTAACCGAGAGTTGACTGATCTGCACGCGATACAGGTATAATAGAGTATGGGTCATGACATAGATGTCGTGACAGTACCTTCGCGTGAACAATATTGTTCATGCACAATAACAGAGGTGAAGATGTTCCCGCTTTCGTTCTTTTTGATTGTACTCCGTGTCATTCGACGCAGGGCTCTTCTTACAAAATCAGCTCCGGTTGCAGTATGCACGAAGACAAGTATACCGCGAGGAGTGGTCAACAAGCCGCACGACGTAAAAAGAATTGCAAATGCAGTCGTGGCAGAGGTGCAGTGGCTTTGCCTGAATAAATCCAGCACACCATGCATTCAAGTTGATTTACGACGACCACTGAATAGTCACGATCAGCGTGAACTGCTCGACATACTACCGCCCATTCTGAACAATGGTAGTTGGCGCGGCATTACACCCGAACCGACCCAGACGTTCGATGAGGACAAACGTACAAAAGTCATTGTACGAATCAAAGACGAGGAGGAGACTTAAGGGCTCACTAGCCCGGGGCAGATTCACCTCTGCTCTTCCTAGTACAATCTACCAATAGTGCATTAATGATGAAATTATTATATAATACCATTCAGCTTCGGCTAGCACCTTTCACTCCGAGACCATGGAGGCAGTATGAAGAACGTCGTTCACGCAAATCAAAATTCTGCAAAATATTCGTTTGAGCAGTGGATGAAGTTTCGGCCAATCGAAACCTATGACCTCAAGCCTGAATATCTTGACCACTACGAAACTGCACGTGAACTTGACTATCAAATAGGACTCGACAACGATAGAAAACTTGGATATTGCACGGGAGTATGGGTGGCTTCCTCTTCACTTGGAGTCAGTGATGCCAGGTTCGAAAAGTCATCCCACCGCAACCAACTGCGCCTAGAGGAGGTCCAGCGTAAGGTGCTGATACATTTTCGACGTCTCTGCGACGATCGATCAATTCGTATCACTGCAAGTTATTACCAGGACGATGAGCATAGAGGCATTTGCGTTATCGCGCGCAGACCCCTCACCCCAACGGCCGCAAGTGTCAACTGCGTCATCGCAGAAGGCATGTCGAGCCTAAATCGCTTCTGCGAGTCGGCTCATAAGCTGGATATTCAACAAAGTCAACGCTTTGTTGGTACCCGGATCGATGCTATTGATCTATCGAAACCCGTCGTCGATGCCGCGATATGTCAAATGTTGCCCGTACTGAGTAGCCTCAGGCAGGTTTCCACTCTGACATTCGACAGAAAATTGCAAGCTTTCGTCTGTACGACGACTGGCTAGCTGCCCTCATCTACTCGGGATCACATCCTCGACCACGCTCACGTAGCGCTGGTCGAGGATGTTTTCATATATCTAGCAAAAAGTAGGGTCGTTTAATATAGAAAACCGCATTCGATGCTCGTTGTGATAGCTTTATCAAATGGGTGTGCTGATGTTTCATAGATCGACTAATACTACCGACACCACGCGCATAGATGTTATAGCCTTCGGCTTCGTACTTTGCGATCACCTGCATCGTTTCCAACTGTTCTTGCTGCGAGAAGTCGATGAATGATTCACGATGCTGTTTTGGGATTACCATCAGATGCTCGGTGACTCGGCGCCCTTCGAACATGTCGTACGATACACGGTTTGGAATAACTATAACGGTATCGGTTTCATGCACGCTTCGCTCGCTAACACCGGCATCGCAGAATCCGCATGCGAGAACCTTTTTGTCGGCTTTGTTATGAGAATTGTATTGTACTTTCGTTTTTCTGTAATGTAGCACTGCTATACTCCTTTACTTCTATCATAAAACAAAACCCCCCGATTGCTCGGGGGTTTTTGATAATAATCGTTTGATTATTTATTGATTTTGGTAACAACACCAGCACCAACAGTACGGCCACCTTCGCGGATAGCGAAGTTAAGACCCTGCTCCATTGCAATTGGCTGCAATAGAGTAACCTTGAATGTCAATGTATCACCAGGCATATGGTGTGTGACGTCCGCCTTCTTCTTTTTTAAGGATGTAGACTTCAGCTTCGAATTCAGTATGTGGAGTAATAGAACCTGGCTTTACAACAACCTGGCCGCGTTCGATTTGTTCGCGTTCGATACCACGGAGTAGAAGTCCAGCGTTGTCACCTGCTTGACCTTGGTCAAGGTTCTTTTTGAAAGCTTCGATACCAGTAACAACTGAGTTCTGAGAAGCTTTGATACCAACGATTTCGACTGGGTCGTTCAATTTGATGATACCCTGTTCGATACGTCCTGTAGCAACCGTACCACGTCCCTTGATAGAGAAAACGTCTTCGATTGGCATTAGGAATGGCTTGTCTAGGTCACGTGTTGGCTCTGGAACGTAGTCGTCAAGTGCTTTGACAAGTTCCATGATAGCGTCTTCGTTTTCTGGATCACCGTCGAGGGCTTTTGTTGCAGAACCCTTGATAATTGGAGCTGAATCGTCAAATCCGTTCTTTGCAAGAAGTTCTTGGATATCCATTTCGACTAGTTCGACTAGTTCTGGATCTGCAAGGTCCATCTTGTTCAAGAAGACGACGATCTTTGGCACACCAACCTGCTTTGCAAGGAGGACGTGTTCACGTGTCTGTGGAAGTGGACCATCGTTTGCAGCAACAACCAGGATTGCTCCGTCGATCTGTGCAGCACCCGTGATCATGTTCTTTACGTAGTCGGCGTGACCTGGCATGTCGACGTGTGCGTAGTGACGAGCTTCTGATTCGTATTCCTGGTGCGATGAAGCAATCGTGATACCACGAGCTTTTTCTTCTGGAGCGTTATCAATTTCGTCGTAGTTACGAGGTTTGTTAGTGTCGCTTGGAAGACGCTTAGCTAGTACGTGAGTAATAGCTGCTGTCAAAGTTGTTTTACCGTGGTCGACGTGGCCCATAGTACCAACGTTGACGTGAGGCTTGGTTCGATCGAAATCTGCCATTGTGGATATATCTCCTGATTAATTATATTCGCGCACAGCCGTAAAGTGACTCCACGACGTATGGTGCTAATTATACAGGGTTTTAATCTGTTCGTAAAGACTTCGATTGTCCTAAGTTATTCGACAGCTATAGAATTTCTTTCCATAAAGTACCCAAAATTCTGGAAAGTACGCAAGTCAACTAACCCTCGGGCTTGAGAGTCTTCGCTAACTTACATGCGATTACAAATCGGTTAGATTTCTAACACACAATTTTTTACGACCATACAGCCCTGGCGGTGACGTACCGGATATTCCTCTTCCGTCGTCGCTCTCCTGATATCCAATACCATCGCCGGCTGGGCACTTTTCCTGCTGCAAACTATAGGTAATTTTATAATTTCTCACCTTAGAATCATTCGTTCTCAATATTAGGCCGCGCATATCGTAAAAACCGCCAGTTCCATACCTTACAATACTTGTCGCGTAAGAATTTATAATTTTCGACCATTGATTCACATGAGCTATTACCTGCGTATCCTGGGCTCGCTTTTGAATGCCATTAAATACGTTTGTAGTAATTGCCGCCAATACTCCAATTACTACAATGACAATTAAGAGTTCGACAATTGTAAATCCATAGTAGCCGTTTGACGCTTTTTTCATGCTTATGACTATAGCAGATAGAGCAGGACCCCCACAAGACTGCTTCTTATAATTTAAATACACCGCTATCGCTAGCGGTGTATTGATCTGTTAACTATCGACTACTTGCTTGCGCGTTTTTCGATAATTTCCTGTGCCACATTTGGTGGTACTTCCTCGTATTGAGCAAGTTCCATCGTGCTAGCTGCACGACCCTGTGACATTGAACGGATGTCGTTTGTATAACCAAACATACTGGCAAGTGGGACGATTGCACGAACCAATTTTGCGCCGCCCTGCAGATCTTCCATGGATTCGATGCGACCACGACGACTGTTAAGGTCTCCGATAACGTCACCCATGAATTCTTCTGGAGTAGTTACTTCGACACGCATGACTGGCTCTAGCAGTACTGGCTTTGCTTGCTTGATACCTTCGCGAGTTGCGAGGGCACCGGCTAGTTTGAAGGCAAGTTCGCTGGAGTCAACATCGTGGTAGCTACCATCGTAGAGTGTCGCTTTGATGTCAACGACTGGGTAGCCAGCAATGACACCACCGTTCAACGTTTCAACGATACCCTGTTCAACAGGTTTACGATATTCTTGTGGGACAACACCACCCTTGATCATATCGGTAAATTCAAAGCCCTTACCTGTTTCATTGGCTTCGAATCGAATCCATACGTCACCGTACTGACCACGTCCACCTGATTGCTTGGCATGCTTACCTTGCACTTCTGATGTACCGCGAATCGTTTCACGGAACGCAACCTGAGGTTCACCGATATTTGCTTCGACGTTAAATTCTCGTTTCATACGATCTATCAAAATGTCGAGGTGTAATTCACCCATTCCTGACATAATTGTCTGACCAGTTTCTTCATCCGTATGAACGCGGAATGTTGGGTCTTCTTCGGCCAATCGTTGCAATGCGATACCCATTTTTTCCTGATCGGCTTTTGTCTTTGGTTCGACAGCAATAGATACAGGTGGTTCTGGGAATGTAATTGATTCTAATGTGATTGGATGTGCGACATCACTAATTGTGTGGCCAGTAAACGTGTCTTTTAGTCCAACAACTGCGGCGATGTCACCAGCGCTGATTGAATCAATTTCTTCACGTTTGTCAGCGTGCATACGAACGATACGTCCGACACGCTCTTTTTTGCCGGTTGCAGTGTTGAGTATGTACGAACCTGCAGTCAATTTACCACTATAAACACGGACAAAGATCAGTTTTCCGACAAATGGGTCGGTTGCAATCTTGAATGCTAGTCCAGCCATCGGCTCAGACTCTGCAGGCTTGCGTTCGATTTCGTCACCAGTCTTTGGGTTTTCACCCCAGATAGCGTCAACGTCAAGTGGAGACGGAAGATAGTCAGCAACAAGGTCAAGTACCTTTTCAACCATGACGCCACGACCATCGCCGCCAGTTACCAGGTAGAAGTCACCAGCAAGAACACGCTTTCGCAGCGCGACCTTTAGTTCTGGGATAGAAATTGACTCTTCGCCCTTGTCAAGGAATCGTTCGAACAGCTCGTCGTCAGCTTCAACAGCGGCTTCAACCAAAAGGCTACGCGCGTGCGTCGCTTTTTCTAACATGTCAGCTGGGATTTCACCTTCGACCATTTCATGGTCAGTGTAGTCACCGTATGTGTATGACTTCATTTCAACTAGGTCAACAACACCGTTGATTTCTTTTTCAAAACCAATTGGCAAGTGAACAGGAAGCGCGTGTCGAGACAAGCGAGTATGAATCGTTTCGAGCGATTTGTAGAAATCACCACCAATTTGGTTGATCTTGTTTACGAAACAGATACGTGGCACGCCGTATTTGTTCGCTTGGCGCCAAACTGTTTCAGTCTGCGCTTCTACGCCCATTTTGCCATCGAATACAACAACAGCACCGTCAAGTACGCGTAGTGAGCGCTCTACTTCGGCTGTAAAGTCGATGTGACCTGGCGTATCGATAATGTTGATTTTGCAGCCTTTCCAGAAACAAGTAACGGCAGCTGAAGTGATCGTGATTCCACGTTCTTTTTCCTGCGCCATCCAGTCAGTCGTTGCGCTATCGCCACCAGCACCGCGAACTTCACCGATTTTGTGGTTGATACCAGTACGGTACAAGATACCTTCTGTTGTGGTTGTTTTACCGGCATCGATATGCGCGATGATACCGATGTTACGAAAGTCCTTTAGTGGGACGGTTTTTTGTGCCATAGGGAGTGTACTTCCTTTATTCCTTTAATTACTGCTATTTCAAGACATAAAAAATAGCTCTTGCTAGTAATTATAGCAGAAAACATACAAGTTTTCCAGAGGTGCATGTCATTACTTTCCAGGCGCACAGACTGCCAATACCATTGCTGTATACTAAAACGAGTAATGAAACGCTATATTCATACATTTGACCGCAAATTGATCAAGAAAATACTTGCCCTACCCGACTGGGTTCGACCAACGATGCTGTTTGCGACTCTTTTGGGTCAACCGCCGATCACAGTCGGTGTCGCTGGTATCGTTATTGGCTACGGCCTCGCACTCGACAAACCACACTTGGCAATTGGCGGTGTCATTGCGGCAGTTACGTTTATCATCAGTAGTATTTTAAAGGTGTTCCTGCGCAGAGCGCGTCCCGAAAATGACTACGTACGAAATATGATCATTCAAACGTTCAGTTTCCCCAGCGGTCATGCCGCCGGATCGCTCGCAAGCTTTGGTATGATCGGGTTGCTGCTGGCAAATGCGTGGCAATGGAACGCATTGTCCATTGTCGAACTCGTAGCCGTTGCTGTAGTCAATATAGTCATTGGCGTGTCCCGTGTCTACCTGGGAGCCCATTACCCTAGTGACATTATTGGTGGTTGGATTGTCGGCGCAGCAGGCTTGGTGGCCATCTATGTGTTAGTATTAGCAGCATGAATATCGTCGTCGTATATAACGGAAAATCGGGTAGTGCGCTACCAAAATCAGAACTAGAGCAACTATTTACGACGAACAGCATCGCCGTCGACAAAATGATCGATATCACAGTCGATGCCGACTCTATAAAACAGCATGCAACAAAAGGCACGGTCATTGCAGCGGTTGGAGGCGACGGTACGATCAGTTCGGTCGCTGATATGCTGCACAATACAGATGCGATACTTGCCCCACTACCCGGCGGCACTTTGAATCATTTCACTAAAGACATCGGTGTGGACCAGGACCTAGGCCAAGCGATTAGAAATCTACTGCTAAAGCGACAAAAATCCGTCGATCTAGCGTCCGTAAACAAGACAGTGTTTATCAATAACTCCAGTATCGGACTCTATCCTACGTCGGTTCGCGAACGAGAGCAGCTACAGCAGTCTTTTGGAAAGTGGCCATCAGCCGTTGTCGCGTCAATTAAAGCGTTTGTTAAATTCAAACATTATTCAGTTACTATCAATGGACAGGACTATCAAACGCCTTTCGTGTTTATTGGCAATAATTTATACGATCTTGCCGATGGCGCACGTCGCACGTCTCTATCTGATGGGAAACTGTGCGTTTACCTGGTCGCATCAAACAAACGAAGCAGCCTGTTAAAAATAGTTGGCTACGCACTCTTTGGCTCAATTCATGAATCAGAAGATCTATTGGCATTTCAATCAGACCAGGTAACGATACACGCAAAGAAATCTTTTATACGCGTATCGCGGGACGGCGAGACAGGAACACAAGAAACACCATTAGTCTACAAGAGCCTGCCGCAGGTATTGAACGTTCTATATTAACGATAGTTAGTGAAGTTTGTCACGAAATCAAAGTCGGCTGAACGAATAGCATTCATGACAGATTGCAGATCGTCTTTACTCCCACTAGTGACTCGGACGGTGTCGCCCTGAATCTGTGTTTTTACTTTTGGAAACTGCTCTTTGAGTAGTTTGGTAATTTTCTTTGCCTTTTCTTGATCCAGTCCTTCGACAAACGGCACTTCCTTGGTCGCCTTCAGATTGCTTTCGTGGATGTCTTTGGATAGGTCCATAACTTTGCTGCTGATTTCGCGTGTCGCTAGTTTTTTGCGAACAATATCTAGGACAGCGTCGATTTGCCATTCGTTCGCACCGGTAATTTTAAATCCCTTTTTGTCACCCGACCACTCGATGGCAGCTGGCGTGCCTTTAAAATCATACCTACCAGTTATTTCTTTTTCGGTCTGCGCGTAGACATTATTCATCTCTGCTTTGTCGTATTCGCTCACGACATCAAAACTAAATGTTGCCATTATTACCTCCTTAGGACATTAATTGCTGCAGTAACTCCCCAGCCTGCAAGAACATATACAAATATTGCGACGATTGTTTCAAATTCTAAACGCGAAACACCAATCTGATACTCGCCAACCTGTAGCAATCCGCGGAAAGGTTCGACAAACGAGAATGTGATGTTATAGATAAATGACGCGAAATCATTATCTTGGTTAGCGCCAACCAAAGACAACACGACGCGAATCACCAAAAATATGACAATCGCAACGACAATCAGCCAGATGATCTGAGCTATTTTAGAAATAACTGAGCTAACGCTACTGCGCTTGCCAGGTTGATGAGGTGATCGTTCATGTTCCATACTGAGCTATACTCCTTTATTTGGTTCTATCATATCATAATAACTCGCGTTTTAATCTGTACGAGCAGTGTGAAGATGCTAAATTTGAAGCTATATAATAACAAGTGTTGTCCATTCCGCAGTTGATAATAAAGAACCGTATCACCATACAGCGACAATATATGACAGGAATACGCCACCGAGCGGATTGACTCAGCCTTAATACAGCTCATAATGGTTAAGGTACTAATATAAGTGAGGAAAAAGAATGAATACACTAAAGCTCATAGTAGCATCAGCGTTAGCGCTCGCATTTGTCGGGTCTGTCGCAATCACTCCAACAGCGAATGCATTAGAAGGAAAAGCATACATTGGCGGCGGATCAGGAATAAAGTTTGGCAATAACGCCGGACAGCCCTGCACACTAACGACAATTGGTAATGATAGCCAGGGTAACCTCGTTGGTATTTCTGTCGGTCACTGCGCAGAAGCAGCAAAAACGACATATAACGACCCTACCTTTGCAGATGTTCGAGGTGAAAATGATCCAGACGCTGGCGTTATCGGCACAGTCGTTTATCATAAATTCTCTGGTGGCACGGCAAACTATACCAACCCAGCCAACCGAGACTATTCTGTTATCAAATTTGATAAAACAAAAGTAGTACCGTTAAAGACTGTTGGTCGTACAACAATCAATGGTATCGCAGCAACTGCGCCAGCATGGTGGTCAAATGTCTGCAAGGAAGGCCGCACGACTGCGCAGACTTGTGGAATGGTAACAGGTACAAACGCATACGAAGTTAAGAGCTTTGCATTCTCAGCAGGCGGCGATTCTGGCGCACCACTCGTCAACACATCTGACGGAAAACTCGTCGGATACGTCCAGCGACCAGAAGGAATTCCAATGCTTTCAGCGACAGTATCACTATCTATCAAGCCCGTTCTATCAGACATCACGTCACGTGGTGGTGTTGGCGCAGGATTCGCTCCCGTACAACAATAGTTAGAAGTAGATTCAATCCAAATCTTAATAAAAGACCCACTGATATAGGTGGGTCTTTTTATGTCGCAAGAATAACTGACGATCAAGCACGCATACCTCGTGATACATTAACAGCTCTACCCTATGCCGAATCGACACTAGTTCGCTATTCCGGATGCCAATGATACGCTCAGCTTAAAGTCGGAGTGAAAATAATATACCCCCGAACTAATTCGAGGGTATATTTTGCAAGTAACGCTCTGTAAGTACAGTATGTTAACCGCGTGCAAAGTGAGCGAATGCTCGGTTTGCTTCGGCCATTTTGTGCGTATCTTCTTTTTTCTTGTACGCAGCGCCAGCTTCGTTGTGCGCATCGATAATCTCGAGTGCAAGACGCTGAGCATACGGCATACCATTACGTGCACGTGCAGCTTGGACTAACCAGCTGTAGGCAAAGTGCAACTGACGGTGTCCAGACACTGGGAATGGAATCTGGTAGTTTGCACCACCGACACGTCGTGATTTGACTTCAAAGTTTGGAGCCACGTTTTTGAGTGCTTTTTCGAACACTGCAAGTGGATCTTCACTATCAAGTTTTTTCGCAGCCTGTTCGAGTGCGGCATAAACAGCACGTTCTGAAACAAGTTTTTTACCATCAAGCATAGACTTGTTGATCAAACGTTGAACTAATACTGACTGATATTTACGATCAGGGTTTAGCTCACGTTGTAGTTTTCGGGTAACTTTACGAGGCATTACTTTTTATCCTCCTTTTTCGCGCCGTACTTTGAACGGCCTTGTTGACGTTTTGCAACACCTTGAAGGTCCAATGCACCACGAACGATGTGGTAGCGAACACCTGGAAGGTCCGGCACACGACCACCACGAACGAGCACTACTGCGTGTTCCTGTAGGTTATGTCCTTCGCCACCGATGTATGCCCAGACTTCTTGCTGGTTCGTCAAACGAACACGAGCAACTTTACGAAGTGCAGAGTTAGGCTTTTTCGGTGTCTTTGTCGTTACTTTAATACAAACACCGCGCTTCAATGGACCGTTCTGGTCATAGTAGCGAGTCTTTAGTGCATTGTGGATACGGCCAAGCGCAGGTGACTTTGATTTTTTGATCGCAGTCTTGCGTGGTTTACGTACCAACTGGTTAATTGTAGGCATAATTAATGCGAACTCCCTTGGTAAACATTGATAATAAAAGACAAGCGTCTAATGTATTGTACGAGTTGGATTCAGCATCTCCGCCCCGTGTCATTCCCGTCGACTTCCATTACGCTTGTACACATTCAATTAGCGTGCCGGTCCGACAAGAGGAAACTCATCTGTAATCATATCAAAAAACACCCCCTATTACAAGGAGGTGTTCATAATCGAAAGTGAGCCTGCCGAAAGGAGCTCGGGCGAGTGGACTTCATTGTCCACAAGCAGGCTCAACTTTCGGCAGATGTACCGTAAACATCTATGCAATTCGCTCGCGCATTGCGCTGAGTACATTGCATTCATTTATCGGAGAGGGTGAGATTCTTGCCATAACTCGAGATGTCAGCGGTTGACGATGCTTGTTCCACGATTGCAGCAGCACTTCTGCGCAGCGAGCATCTTCTGTCCAGTGAAGCGTCTGAGCGGGGCCGTCAACGAGTGTTGGTGTCATAATCGTTTTGCGCTCGCTCGAGATTTGTACAAGAGCAGCTTTGACCATCTTGATCGAAGCGTTGCTCTCTATGAGCTTGCGCACGACATCGCTTTTCAACTTACCGCTGGCGACTGCGCTCTTTACTTCATCGTTCCAAGGCTCCATCGTACGACGTACATTGCGAACCATATCTGTCCTTCCGTTGAATCAGGATATCATCCTACTAAAGCGATCGACCTGAGTCGTCAATCATTTTTGTATTATGATCTGCATTCCTGATTATTGGTGTATAGGTACATATCTATAGTAACCTGTCCAGCATAAGCTTTCAACCCATTTTTCGGTTTTTGTGAAAAATATTACAGAAACATCAAATACTATATGAAATACAATAAAATATCGCCCTCGTGAAAGGGCGATATTTTGCTAGCCTATGATTAACTATTCAGCTAATTCGAGATCTTCAGCAATCTCATCAGCAAGTCCTGTTGCAACTTCCGGAGTGTCAACACGCGCACCGGTTCCGACTGGAATCTTGCGTCCGATGATGACATTTTCCTTTAGTCCATGCAGGCGGTCAACACGTCCTGATGTTGCGGCGTTGATCAGCACACGAGTCGTGTCCTGGAACGATGCAGCTGACAGGAAGCTATCTGACCAGATCGATACCTTTGTGATACCAAGGAGCAATTGTGTATATGCAACCAGATCTTGACCCTTTTGTGCTAGTTCTGAATTTGCATCAACAACGGCAGCCTTGCTGACGATATCGCCAGTCACAAATGTGCTATCACCCGGATCTTCAACCTGAACACGGCTGAACATCTGTCGCACAATGATCTCGAGGTGCTTGTCGGCAACATCTTGACCCTGTGCAGCATAGATACGTAGTACTTCGTTAATGATGTAACGTTGCGTCGCTTCTGTGCCCTTTAGGCGCATCAAATCATGCAAGTTCAGTGAACCGATCGTCAAGCGATCACCGGCAGTCACCTGATCATTTGCGCGAACAACCAGCTGTGTGTTGCCTGGAATTTCGTAACGAACAGGTGCGCTTGCGTTAGCCGCAAGAACAAGTGTGTCTTCGGCTACTTCGACAACGCCGTCGAATGGAGCAACCAATGGTCGAGCCTCGCCTTCGCTTGAAGCGAGAACGTCACCAACTTTGACATTGCTACCTGATTTTACGTTGACTGTACGACCTTCGAGAGCGATTCGCTCAACATGACCAGCTTCTGGCGTCACTTGTACAATGTACTTTTTGCCGTCTTCCCATAGGTCGACAGTACCAGTTACTTCAGTGATGAAGGCTTGTCCCTTTGGAGAACGAGCTTCAAACAACTCTTCGACACGAGGCAGACCCTGCGTGATGTCACCACCGGCCTGTCCACCTGCGTGGAAGGTTCGGAGTGTCAGCTGCGTACCAGGTTCACCGACAGACTGTGCGGCGATAACACCGACAGGCTGTGCTTTATCAACCAATGCACCAGTCGACATATCAATTCCGTAGCTCTTTTGTGGAATACCACGGAGATTCTTTGTCGATAGAACAGACTGAATCTTTACTTCGTTGATCTTGCTGTCCGCTTCGATAGCGTCTGCGATTTCACGAGTAATCAGTTCACCTGATTTAATGTAGCTTGCAATATCTTCTGCAGTGAATCGTCCAAATAGACGGTTACTAAAGTCGATCATCGTTTCTTCGGTTTCGGCACGATAGATTGTGTATCCTTCGTCATCACCAGCTTCGTCTTCGACAGTAAAGACGTCTTGTGACACGTCAACCAAACGACGAGTCAGGTATCCCGAGTCGGCAGTCTTGAGGGCGGTGTCAATCAGACCTTTACGTGCACCACGTGTTGCCACGAATGATTCAAGTGATGATAGACCGGCTTTGTAGCTAGAACGGATAGGCAGCTCGATTTCTCGGTTGGCTGCATCCACCATGATTCCAACCATTGCTGATGCCAATTTCACGTTACTGATGTCACCACGAGCACCAGAGTTCACCATGACAGAGATGCTGGTATCCATGTTCTTTAACTGATCTTGGAGGAATTCTGACACTTTACGGTCAACGTTTCGCCAAGACTGGACAGTCAAGTTGTAGCGCTCGTCTTCGGTAATTAGACCCTGGTCAAATTGCTCAGAAATCTGTGTCGTTCGGACGTCACCTTCGGCGACGAATTCTGGGATTTCTTTGAAGTTCAAGTAGTCATCTTTACCAGTCGATACAGCGGCAATTGTCGCAAATCGGAACGCAAGACCCTTCATGCGGTCAGCTGTTGTTGCTGTTTCTTCGGCACCATAGGTGTTAAAGATCTGTGCAAGAACGCGCTTGAGCTGCTTTTTGTTCTGGATAGAGTTATCGTATGCAAAATCTGCAGGCAGAATTTCGTTAAAGAATACACGACCAAGTGTTGTGTCGCGGATTTCACCCTTTGCAAATACACGGATTGGTGTCTGCAACTGGATTGCTTTTTGATCGTACGCCATTTCTGCTTCGTATACAGAACTGTATGGTTTGCGATCTTTTGTCTGAGCACTTGGTTTTTCGTATGTCAGGTAATAGTTACCGAGGACAACGTCCTGACCAATGTTTAGTACTGGCGCACCGTCAGCAGGTTTTAGCAAGTTATTTGTCGCACTCATCAATTCGCGAGCTTCACGCTGCGCATCATCTGATAGTGGCAAGTGAACAGCCATTTGGTCGCCGTCGTAATCGGCGTTAAATCCGTTTGCAACGAGTGGGTGCAGCTGAATCGCTTTACCTTCGACTAATTTTGGCATAAATGCCTGGATTGAAAGGCGGTGAAGTGATGGTGCACGGTTCAAGAGAACGTACTTTCCTTCGATGACCGCATCAAGTGCATCCCATACCAATGTGTCACCAGCTTCGATCAAACGAGTCGCACTGCGGATGTTGTGCGCATGCTCGCCGCGGATTAACCAACTAATAACAAATGGTTTGAATAGCTCTAGCGCCATTTGCTTTGGAAGGCCACATTGGTTGATCTTTAGTTTTGGACCAACAACGATCACAGAACGACCAGAGTAGTCAACACGCTTGCCCAAAAGGTTTTGGCGGAAACGACCTTGCTTACCCTTTAACATGTCAGAAATTGACTTGAGGCGACGTCGGCCACCGGTCGCATTAACTGCGCGACCACCACGAGCTGCGCTGTTATCAACAAGCGCATCAACTGCTTCCTGTAGCATACGCATTTCGTTACGACGAATAACTTCAGGAGCATTCAGGTCGATCAGTTTTTTCAGACGATTGTTACGGTTAATGACACGTCGGTATAGATCGTTCAGATCTGAAGTCGCAAAACGACCACCAGTTAGCTGTACCATAGGACGGAGGTCCGGTGGGATAACAGGGAGTACCGTTAGTGTCAGACTGCTTGGCTTGATGCCAGCAGCTTCCATCCCTTCAAGTACCTTTAGGCGCTTGAGGAGTTTCTTTTCGCGCTGACCTTTCGCGCCTTCGACTTCTTCGCTCAACTGAGTAATCAACGATTTCAGCTCGATTTCGTCAAGGAGCGCCTTTAATGCAACGCCACCCATACCGACAGTCACGATTTCTTCGTATTCTTCTGGGAGGTTACGATAGTCAGTCTCGTTTAGTAATGCCATTTTGACAAGGCTATCTAACTGAGCTTTTTTCGTATTATAGTTCTCGTTCAGTTCTTCAACTTCACGTGATTGTGCAGCAGCAAGTTCTTTGACATCTGCACCTTCGGCTTCAGCATCACGTTCGTAGCGAATTTTAATCGCAGCACGACCAGCTTCAGTTTCAGCTTCTAGGTCAGACAAGAACTGCTCTTTCTTTGGCTCATCGACGTTTTGGACGATATAACTAGCAAAGTAGGCAACGCGTTCGATATTACGAACGGTAATACCGAGCAGTAGGCTCATTGCAGATGGCGTACCACGCATGAACCAGATGTGCGCAACCGGCGCAGCCAAGTTGATGTGACCCATTCGTTCACGACGAACAATTGATTTTGTGACGAGTTCGCCATTTTTATCGATTGCAGCTTCGCGAGAGCGGACACCCTTTAGCTTGTTATCATGTGGGTTGATGTCTTTGACTGGTCCGAAAATTCGTTCGCAGAAAAGTCCATCTCGCTCAGGTTTTTGAGTACGATAGTTGATCGTCTCAGGCTTGGTGACTTCACCGTGGCTCCACTTCAGCATGTCCTCTGGACTTGCGACAGCAAGGCGTACAGCATCAAAGTCGGCGATACCAGTTCCGGCCATAACTTTCGACATATTACACCTCCTCCTTAATTTCTTCTATTTCATCAATATCTTGAATATTCATTCCGTCTTCGATTTCACCGAATTCATCAGCTTCGTCGAGCACAGTTTCAACTTCTTCATCATCATTGCTGATAATTGCAGGCACTGATTTATCAGCAGGGCCAGCTTCGGCAATAACTTCTTCGGCATCAATGACCGCGTCTTCTGATTCATCCAATAGATCGACACGCAGACCGAGGCCTTGCAGTTCTTTCACCAAGACGTTGAATGATTCTGGTAGTTTTGGACCAACAATCGCTTCGTTTTTGATGATTGATTCGTATGCTTTTGCACGACCATAGACATCGTCAGATTTGATAGTTAGCATTTCTTGAAGTGTCGTAGCAGCACCGTATGCTTCCAGTGCCCATACTTCCATTTCTCCGAATCGCTGTCCACCATTTTGCGCTTTACCACCGAGTGGTTGCTGCGTGACCATTGTGTATGGACCAGTTGAACGAGCGTGAATCTTGTCGCTCACCATGTGGTGAAGCTTGATGATGTGCATAACACCGACAGTTGTTCGTTCTTCGAATGGTTCACCAGTTCGGCCATCGAATAGCTGTGATTTACCATCACGAGCATAGCCAGCTTTTTCCAATTCTTCTGAAATTTTCTCGTCAGTCACACCGTTAAATGGAGGTGTTGCGACTTTGTAGCCAAGTGCACGTGCAGCCATACCAAGGTGCGTTTCAAATAGCTGACCAATGTTCATACGACTTGGGACACCGAGTGGGTTCAGGACAACGTCAACAGGTGTTCCGTCTTCCATGAATGGCATGTCCTCTGTTGGAAGAATTCGTGCAACAACACCCTTGTTACCGTGACGACCAGCCAACTTGTCACCAACGCTGATTTTTCGCAGCTGTGCAACAAAAATCTGGATCTGCATCAATACACCAGCTTTTAGCTCGTGACCGTTTTCGCGGCTGAAGATTTTCACGCCAACGACTTTACCACCGCCAGCGTTATTCATACGCTGTGATGTATCACGAACGTCTTTCGCCTTTTCACCAAAGATTGCACGCAGTAGTCGTTCTTCAGAACTCAACTCTTGCTCACCCTTTGGAGTAATTTTGCCAACAAGTACGTCACCAGATTTTACTTCTGATCCGACTTGGACGATGCCGTTTTCGTCAAGATGACGAAGTGACTCTTCGGATACGTTTGGAATGTCACGCGTCACAATCTCTGGACCAAGCTTTGTTTCACGGACTTCGACGGTGTAGTCTTTGATGTTGATGCTCGTTAGTGCATCTTCTTTGACGATACGATCAGACAATACGATCGCGTCATCCATGTTGTAACCACCCCATGGCATAAATGCCACAGTCAGGTCACGACCAAGGGCTAATTCGCCATCAGCGATAGAAGCACCTTCAATTAGCACATCACCAGCTACAACCTTTTGACCACGTTCGACGCGGACTTTTTGGTTAATAGAACGGTCATCGTTGCTCTTGATAAAGTGAACTGGCTCGTAGATCTTTACGCCGTCAGCATATTTGACGTGGATTTCATCACCGTCTGCACGAACAACTTCACCGTCACCTTCGGCGACAACTAGCTGAGAGGTGTTCTTTGCAAGTTCTGCTTCGATACCAGTACCAACAGTTGGAGATTCTGGAGTCAACAGTGGAACTGCCTGTTTTTGCATGTTTGAACCAGTCAAAGATCGGTCAACACGGTTCTTTTCAATAAATGGAACCAATGAAGCAGTTGATCCAAGGATTTGCTTGTGTGCAGCATCCATGTAGGTAACTTCTGATGCATCAACTTGCTCTGGTAGCAGTCCGTTACGCGCACTGACACGCTCTGCAACAAACGAACCGTCTGCCGCAAGTTCAGCACCTGCATCGGCAATCACTTCTGTGATTTCTTGTGATGCATCCAGATAAACGACTTCGTCGCTGACTTTGCCATCTTTGACCTTTAAGTAAGGTGTTTCGATAAAGCCGTATTCGTTGACACGAGCATAGGTCGCAAGGTTCAATACCAGTCCGATGTTAGCACCTTCTGGCGTTTCAACAGAACACAGACGTCCGTAGTGAGTCGGGTGCGCATCGCGAACATCAAATCCTGCACGTTCGCGTGAAAGTCCACCAGGACCCATCGAAGACAAACGTCGCTTATGAGATAGTTCGGCAAGTGGGTTTGTTTCGTCCATCAGCTGTGATAGCTGAGAACTGGCAAAGAATTCGCGAACAGCGGCAACAACCGGGCGAGCATTGATCAGCTGGCCAGGAGTGACTGTTTCGAGGTCTGACATTGACATGCGGTCCATTGCATTTCGCTGCATACGAAGCATACCGACACGGAACTGGCGGGCAACCAATTCACCAACCAACTTGATACGTCGGTTAGAAAGCGCATCGATGTCGTCAGATGCATCTTGTGTATTATTCAGACGAATAATTTCTTTGATGATAGCAATCAAATCGCTCATCTGGAAGACACGATTTTCGGTCGTGTTGGCAACTTCCAAGCCGAGTCGTTGATTCAATTTGTAACGACCGACACGGCTGTAATCGAATCGTTTGAAATCAAAGAACATTCGTTCGATCATTGAACGAGCGTTATCAACTGTTGCAAGATCACCTGGTCGCAGGCGACGATACACTTCGATGAGCGCTTCGTTTGATCCGCGCGCTGGATCTTTGTCCAGGGTTGCGTCGATGTATTTTACATCACCGGTATCAACACCTTCAAAGATTGCTTTGATTTCACTGGTTTTATTGTGACCAAGCGCACGAAGCAACGTTGTGACAGGCAATTTGCGACGGCGATCGATCTTTACAAAGATCGCACCATTGCTGGCTGTTTCGAATTCCAACCATGCACCGCGACCTGGAATCAATTTAGCACCGTAGTATCCACGACCGGCAACGTTGTCGGCAGTAAAGAATACACCGGCGCTACGAATTAATTGAGATACAACAACACGTTCCGTACCATTAATGATAAAGGTACCGCGGTCAGTCATCCATGGATAATCACCAAGATAGATTTCCTGTTCTTTTACTTCACCCGTTACTTTGTTCGTTAGTTCAACATTGACGTGCAGAGGCGCATCGAATGTCAAGTTGTTTTCCTTAGTTTCAATTTCTGAAACTTTCGGATTTTGGAACGCATAATCTTTGAATCGCAGTTCGAGTTTTTGACCCGTGTAGTCTTCGATTGGATTTAGTTCTGCAAAAATTTCGCTCAGACCAGTCTCGACGAATTCTCGCCAGCTGTCTTTCTGATGCGCAATTAGATTAGGGAGCGGTAGCGCAGTGTCATCTTTTGTAAAGAAAACACGCTTGCCAGCCGCAACAGGCTTGGTTTTTGCCATTTGTACTCCTCGCATGAGTTAAATTGTTTAGTGAATATTTGGCCCGAAGATTCACTAAGTTTGGATCATCACCCCTGTTGCCACCAGGAATAATCTGCTTTTTGGGCATATGATACCAAACTACACTACTTCTTAGTATTTATTGTGCACTATCTGGCACTAATAATCAAGGAGTTTATTGCGTAAGTTTATCAATCTGCATATTGTGTTTATGCAATGATTATATTATAATATATTCGTATCTTCACCGCATGGAGATTGCGTCGTTCTCTACGTAAAAAAGAGATGATTGGACTGAACGATGTCTTTGTTATCGATTTATGTCGAAATCGTGGTCGGGCTCGTAGTACTCGTAGCGGTATTTGCTCCTGCACTATCGGTAATGTACATCTGCTGGGACGATGAGTACAGCATAGGAGTCATTCTTGCACTCTACGCCGTTTTCATACACGGTGTCACGTATCTATTCATCAAGAGAGAGGCGTACATTTGGCTTGGCTACTCAGCGTTATTTATGGTAGCGGCGCTAATTGCTTGTTTGTTGAGATACCTGTACAAGCGGTTAGTTAGGAACAATCGCGGTGATACATGACACCCATACCCATTGTGACAACGACGATCCGATGGGCGCGCGCAAGATTTATCTTGTGCGCGTTTTTTATTTGACTTTAGTTATGACCTCATCAACAATGCCGTACTTTACAGCTTCTTCAGCGCTCATCCAAAAATCACGGTCGCCATCTTTTTCGATCTTTGCTAGTTTTTGACCAGTGTTTTTTGCCAGGATTTCATTAAGGCGCTGTTTCAGGAATAGTCCTTCACGAAGGGTAATTTCTTGATCGGTGATTTTTCCTTGCGTGCCGCTGGACGGTTGATGGATCATGATTCGGCTGTTTGGTAGTGCAAATCGTTTGCCTTTTGTGCCGCTCGATAGTAAGAATGCACCCATACTCGCCTGCAAGCCAATACCAATCGTCTGTACGTCCGGTGCGATGAACTGAATCGTATCAAATATTGCTAGGCCGTCATAGACACTGCCGCCTGGGCTATTGATATACAGCTTGATATCTTTTTTGCTGTCTTCGTACGCCAAGTGTAGTAATTGTGCGACAACGACATTTGCGGTATGTTCGTTCACATCTTCACCCAAAAAGATAATGCGCTCGTTTAGCAATCGTGAATAGATATCAAAGGCGCGTTCGCCATCATGCGTTTTTTCGATAACGGTTGGGACTAGGTAGCTCTGAGGTTTCATACGTATCTCCTATTTATATATTCTAGTATACATAAAAACTAGCACTCTGTATAGTAGAGTGCTAGAAATATTCAGTTGATATACTCTCGGCTCGAAGGTATATCGTCAGTCCAAACTCAATGAAGTGTTTGGGTAATCGATGACAGGGATCGCTCCGCTGTTAAAGATTTCTTGTTGCAGTGCGATGGTCTCATCGTCAGCCGCTGCTTGGGCGGACCAGCGACTGTATGCAGCAATAGGGTTGAATAGCTTCATAACGCCTCCTACAAATGTATAATTGGCAGTAGCTTGCTTTACTCCGAGCCGAGAGTAATTGCAGTATAAAACTATTTACTGTTTAGTTCAAGCAACAAGTCGATTGTCTTGTCAGTAAGTAAACGGTTGGCAATATCACGCTGCAATTCTGGCGTTGTGAAATCTTGTCCAGACTTTTTCCCAAATTGTTCTTGATACTCGTTAATTTTTGCCGTCAGCTCTTCGTCAGTTGCCGTAACTTTTTCGACCTTTGACAGTTCGGCAAGTACCAATCCCGCTTTGACACGGTTTGTCGCAGCGTCACGAACTTCTGTATCTAGCCACTGCTCTTTCGTCAAGCTCTTGCTCTCTAGGTACATATCTAGGTTCATACCCTGATACATCAAGTTCTGCGTCATGTCCTGTTCGATACTGCGCATCTGATCGTTCACCAAAATCTCTGGCGTCGGAACAGTACTTGCGTCGATCAGACTCGTGACTAATTGATCTTTTTGCTTGTCGGTCGCTTCGCGCTCTTTTTGAGTTGTGATTTCACGCTTGATGTCAGCTTCTAATTCATCAACGCTCGTAAAAGGACCAGCTTTTGCTGCCAGCTCATCGTCTAATTTTGGCAAGACAACTTCTTTGACCGTTTTAAGCGTCACCGCAAACACAACCTTTTGGCCAGCCAGTTCTTTGGCATGGTAATCAGCCGGGAACTCTAAATCAATGTCGAATACGTCACCGACTTTATGTCCGATGATTGCTTCTTCGAATCCAGGAATGAACTGGTTTGATCCGATAGTCAACGTATAATCGTTAGCGGTACCACCGTCAAACGCTTCGCCATCTTTTTTACCAACAAAATCAATGATCACTTCATCATCCTGCTTTACAGCACGGGTAACGTCGTCGCGCGTCGCAAAACCTTTTCGGATACGATCGATAATTTCATCAACGTCTTTTTTCGCTACTGCAACTTTTTCTTTTTTAACCGTCAGTTTCTTGTAATCACCCAATGTGACCGATGGAAGGATTTCTACTTCGGCAGTAAATTCTAGTTCCTTGCCAGGAACAAACTTCTTAACTTCAACTGCTGGTCGATCAAGTGCTTGAATGTCTTCGCTGACGAATGCTTCGGATACTGCCTTTGACAGTGCGTCATCAAGCGTCTGCTGGCCAAGTGCATTAGGGTCCACGTTTTTCGCAGCGACACTGGCAGGTACTTTACCTTTACGGAATCCAGGTACCTTAATTGTCTTTGCTAATTTCGTCAACGCCACCTGTTCGGCGTCGTTTAGTTCTTTTTCACCAAGTGTGATGGTGAGCTCCACCTTTGTCTCTGATAAGTTTTTTACAGTCGTCTTCATACTCGACCAACTATAACAGATACGGACACCTGGTTCAAATCAGGTGTCCGTTCATTTTTACGAATTAGCGACATTCATTAGTCAAAAAATTCATCGAACTCATCACTTGAATTTTTACGGCGACGGTCTTTGACTTTACTGACGATTCGTTCAAAACTGAGCGTCTCTTCACTGGTTGTTGCTGTGTCTTTGAATGAATATTGTTCACTCTCTAATTCTGATTCTCCAACGAACACAATAAACGGCACATTCTTTTTGATGACCGCTTTAATCTGTTTGTCGATTTTACGTCCGGTAATATCGACTTCGACATTTACACCTTCTGCACGTAGTCGCTTGGCTAACTGCTGGGCGCCCATGAATGTATTGTCGATCACCACAATACCAACCTCTGTCGTCGATGATAGCTCTGGTAGTAAATTGTGTGATTTCAAAAATAATTCGGTTGTTGTTAATCCAGGCGCCATACCGACAGTTGCAATCGGTTCTGCGCCGAATAACCCGACCAAACCATCGTAACGTCCGCCACCGAATAGCGATCGATTGTTTTCTGGATCGTTATCAAATACTTCAAACACCGTACCTGTGTAATAATCTAGTCCACGCATCAATGTGATATCAAATATCGCATTCTTTACGCCGGCTTGTTCTAATAGCGTAAATAGTGCCTGCACTTCGCGAACTGCCGTACTATCCAGTAACTGCTGCGGCAACTCTGCCATAGATTTTGCTGATATCAACTGAGCGATTCGCTTTAATCCTTCGGCCGCTGTTTCGTTGCCGAAAATTTCTATCGCTTGATCACGGAAGTCTTCGACAGGAATCTTTCCTTTTCGGTCAAACAATTTGACCATCATCTGCGACTGAACCGCATCAAGCCCCAAGTAGTTCGTCATCATATAATTAATCAGGACACGATTATTAATGCGAATAACATACATGTCATCACGTGCGCCAAATGCTTTCATAACTTCGGACGCTAGGCTAATGATTTCGGCTTCTGCGCTAGCGCCTTCGACACCAAAGATGTCAGTGTTTAACTGCCAGAATTCTCTTTCACGGCCACGCTGTGGGCGCTCGTACCTCATAAAGTTAGCAATGCTATACAAACGCGCTGGGTAACCTAATTCTTGGCGGCGAGCGGCGACCATACGACTAATCGATGGTGTCATTTCGGGACGGATCGCAACAGTACGGTCGCCTCGGTCCATGAACGTATATGTTTGTTCACCAGCTAGTTCCTGGCCGCTTTTTGCCGCGTATACTTCAAGTGGTTCGAGTATCGGGGCTCCGTACTCTTCATAGCCGTGCAGTTGGACGACTTTACGCCATGTGTTAAATATATAGTTTTGTATTCGTTTGTCAGCGGGATAATAATCTCGCGTGCCTTTATACGGTTGTGAGGAAAGTGTTGCCATGCTGATGATATCCTATCATATTTTCGCTATATTTGCAAGCGTTATTGTAATGTGATGTAACTGGGAAATAAATACGCCGAAGTGATCGGCGTAGAAGCATAGTGCACACTCCCCCGACCTACTCCGGCAATAGATGTCGATGGTGGCGAGCTGTGATGTTCATGCTATTACTATACCACAGCAAAACGCCACCTCGATTAGCGAGGTGGCGTTACGACAGTAGTTAATGACTATCGATTCAGTAATGCTGACAAAAGGTCTTTTCGTGATGCAGCGTAGAATGATACTGCAACGATCACGCTGGCGATGCCCAGTCCACCGAGTACCATTTGGCCTGGTCCTGTTTTTGGCAGTTCTACGACTGCGGGAGTAACAGGTTTTTGGCAATCAGGACTATCTTTTGGCAGTGTCGAATCATGCTCACATGGCTGAATAGCGGCAGTACACTTTACATCCTTGACGATGCCGTCAATATTGAATCGTAACGTAGCAGTAATTGTGTAGTTTCCTGCTTGTGCGTATTGGTGACTAGCAGTTGTTCCGGAAATTTGCTCTGACTGTCCATCTCCATAATCCATTGTCGCACCGTTGTATGTGGCGTTCGTTTCAGTTTTTCGGATAGTGAAATCGTATTTGTTCGAACCTTTGCTGATAACGTCGAGCGCAGTACATGCAACTTCGCCAGGCTTTTTGATTTCGAATGATTTGACACAGTTTCCACCAGTTGCATCAACGGTCTTGCCGTCGACATTAATCTTTGCCGTAACGCGAACGGTCGTTGAACCGGTTCTGTTAGCATAGTTGTGCTCTAATGAAGTTGCAGTTGTATTTTCGTTCGTACCATCACCGAAATCAACTGTATAACTTGCGACCGTCGCTCCGCCAGTTGCGGATGCACTGTAGGTAAGTTTCTTTTGAGTATTTGAAATGTGTTCAATCGTGAGATTAGTACATGAATACTTTGGTGTTTCTTTTGGTGGCTGAGGTGGAGTTGGAGGAGTTGGCGGTACTGGTGTTGCATAGATTGGATTACCGCAGGCATTGATAACAGCGTATTTGAAGTTACCCTGCGCATCGAGCGCAACCATCGTTGGGAGACCATCTGTTTTGAATGCAGCGCTGTTCGGCGTTTCATAGTATGTTTTTCCACCTATGCTGATAGGACGGCTACCAGGAATTGGCTGACGACCAATGCTTTTTGCATTTGTCGCAACTACTTTGCCATTGACGCGGACTGTACCGTCTTTGAAAGACTGTCCCTGAACAACCTGTAAGTCACGTGGAATCCAGTAGTGGCCATAGATTGCTGGCAGATCGCCGGGCGCGTTCGCGTTGAATTTTGTTCGGAATTCGTTTGCATCCGCAGCACCACAATTCATGATTGCATTCGCATCGCAATCACGAACCAACGCTTGTGCTCGGTCCTGAGACGCAGCGCCCAGGATACCAAAAACACCTAGCCCCAAAGTAAAAATACTCGCGACAATTAACGTGTTACTTTTTACAAAACGAAAGTGATTCGCTATACCTTTAAAACTTCTCATCGTATCTCCACATTCTCCCACACAACTTTTATATCAATTTTGGCACATATTTGCCGATACGTCAATGATTTTCTGAGAGAACGCTTGCAGCTACAGCTGTTTATCAATGACGTGGTGACGCGTCCATGCATACATTGCAATTCCAGAGGCAACACCGACATTTACTGATCGAGTACTACCGAATTGTTCAATCGCAATCATAGCGCCGCTGGCATCGATCATTTCATGACTCAGTCCGGGACCTTCACCGCCGAACACAAGAACGCTGTTTTTTGGCAGATCAGTTTCAGCCAGGTTTGTACTGCCCGGCTGATTGTCGATAGCAATAATAGTCCGATCCGATACAGATACAACAAAATCATCGACCGTCGCGTGATGAATTACGTGCATGTAACGATCTGTTACCATCGCACCGCGTCGATTCCAATGACGTTTACCGATGACGTGCACGACACTTGCGTTGAATGCATTAGCATTGCGGACAATCGTTCCTATATTCATATCGTGCTGCCAATTTTCTATGGCAACATGCAGTCCCGAGCGAGTTCGATCAAGATCATCAATAATTGCTTGCACTGTCCAATATCGATATTCGTCTGCAACATTACGCCGATCACCCTCCTGTAATAACGCGGGGTCGTATTGATCGCCAGTTGGCCATGGCCGGGAATGTGGTCCGACGCCTATTTGTAGTTCAGTCATGTTGATCATTATACAGGCGCTGAACAGGCTGATATACTAAATAGATATGAGTAATGATACACCTACGCAGCAATACAACCCGCCTAACGGTGTCACCCTAGACACAAACATACGTCCACAGGATGACTTTTTCCAGTTCGTAAACAAATCTTGGCTGGATGCGCATCCAATCCCCGACAGTGAAACACGCTGGGGTACGTTCAATGTTCTTCGTGAAAACTCATGGAACTCAATGAAAGCTATTTACGAAGAATTACAGAAAAAAGACGTCGCAGGTGGCTCTATTCAGCAAATTGCAAAAGATTTTTATTATACCGGCACACATTACGACGAATTCGAAGCGCAACATATCTCTATTATTACGGAGTATCTAGATCAAATCGAGATGATTCATGACGCGTCTAGCCTCAGTAGAATGATCGGTCAACTGCATGCTGCGGACATCGATTGCTTTTGGCAAACGTATGTTGATTCAGATCACGATGACAGCACCAAGCACATCTTGTATTTCCTGGCGCAAATTTCACGACCGTCCGCCGACCTGCGTGATGTCGAAAAGAACTACAACAAAACAACTTATGCTGCGTTGATTTCGGACTATAACAATATAGATTGGCCAGAATACGCCAAAGCACTAGGCTGGACTGCAGACGACAAAATATCCGTTCGGCAGCCCGAATTTTTGGCACACGTCAATGGACTGTTTGTTGATGATCAGTTATCGGTTATCAAACAATATTTAAAATGGATGTTGCTAACACAGTGCCTCAGCAAAATCAGCCCGCAGTTTAGTCAGATTCATTTTGACTTCCATGGTCGAGTGCTCAGCGGTACGACAGAAATGATGCCACTCTGGAAGCGAGTTGTGCTAGCGGCTGAATATACGATCGGTGACGGCACTGGGCAATTATATGCAGAAAAGCATTTTCCCGAATCATCAAAAGAAAAGGTGCTCAAACTCGTTACCGACGTTCAGTCTTCATTTGATACACGCATCGACTCACTCGACTGGATGAGCGATGATACAAAATCATACGCCAAACAAAAGCTAGCAAACATGAAGGTGCTGATCGGCTACCCTGACAAATGGCGCGACTTTTCAAATCTGCACGTAACCCGAGATTCATACCTAGGTAATATTCTATCTGCACAAAAGCATGAAGTGGCGTATTGGATGGGACGATTGCATCAACCAATATCTCGTGACGATTGGTATATGACACCGCAGACGGTGAACGCGTATCACGACCCGAATCGGCTGGTCATCTGCTTCCCTGCTGGTATCCTGCAGGCACCTTTTTTTGATCCTAATGCATCATACGCTTCAAATATGGGTGGTATTGGTACTGTCATCGGCCATGAACTAACCCACGGGTTTGATGATCAAGGCTGCCAATTCGACGCGGAAGGCAATGTGCGTACATGGCAGAGTGACGAAGAGCGAGCTGCGTTTGACAAAAAAGCTCAGCTAATTGTCGATCAGGCGGATGCGTTTGAAGTGCTACCAGATTTGTATCTGCGCGGAAAATTAGTACTCGGCGAAAGTATTGCCGACTTGGGCGGCATCGAAATCGCGCTCCACTCATTAAAGAACCAGACACCGGCAGCGGATTTACCGTCAGCTATTTCGGAGTTTTTGATCAATTACGCATTCACTGAATGTAGCAATGTACGACCTGAAAAAACACGTGAATATACGCTATCCGATCCGCATCCAGCATCAGAATTCCGCGTAAACGGCATCCTGCAGCATGTCGACGATTTTTATAGTAGTTTTGACATTACAACTGGCGACAAGTTATATACCGCACCATCTGAACGCGCTCGAATTTGGTAATTCACCTCATAGACGAGAATTCACAGTAGTGGTACACTTTAGACATCACTTAACAGGAGGAGTCTATGGCTTCCAAACAACCAGCACCGCCGCCATTCGTCGAAGTAAGTAAACGATACATAAACAATCCGTTTTTTATTGCGACCAACGGCATGCAGTTATTGTTCAAACATGCAAAAAACGTTGCGATCTTGCTGCTGTTGCTATCAATCGCAGGCGCCATTGGTCAGTCAGAATTCTCGCGCTACACAAACGACGCCAGTAACTCATCGGCTATCGAGAACTATTTCACTTCACTTGAACCGTCACAGCTAGTCACCTTAGTGGTATCTTCTGTCTTGATTAGCATGGCAATACTCGTCGTTTCGATCATGGTCAGTGGCATCAATGGATATGTAGCTGCCAGGGCTAGCAAAGGCCAGTCGACAAGCTTGAATGAGGCATTTAATGCTGTGCTCGCTCGATTCGGCAGTTACACATGGGTGTACATACTAATGAACGTAAAGATTTTTTTGTGGACACTACTGTTCATCATACCAAACGCTAGCGTTCTAGCGTCACTATACGGTCAATATACAGATATCAACCGGACTGGCGCTAAAAAGCCAAAGGCACATTGGCTTTCATGGATTGTGCTTGTATTGCCGTTCGTTTTATTCCTTGCCGCTATATTACTCCTCATCGCAGCGTATGCTGTATTGAGCACGGGTGGCTTTAGCTAAGCCTTGTCGCGGCACTCCCTCGAAAAAGACATTGCAGCAGCAAAATAAAACGACCTCATAAGAAGTCGTTTTATTTTGGTACAGATGAGAGGACTTGAACCTCCACGCCCCGAGGGGCACTAGCACCTGAAGCTAGCGCGTCTACCAATTCCGCCACATCTGCGTGCTGTTCGCTTTACGCTGAGCGCGTCTACGGTTGATTATCCGAAGCCGCCACATCTGCGTGCTGTTCGCTTTACGCTGAGCGCGTCTACGGTTGATTATCCGAAGCCGCCACATCTAGCGCGTGCACTGCGATTGTAAACACTGCGCTTAGATGAGTATACAAACCTACGAGCTATTTTTCAAGCTAGTTCGACGGCGAATGATTAGCTAGGCTACGCAAATCGTAATCCGGGCGCAACATCGCTACCAATGCCTTTAATTCGACGTCCTGCTTGACGCCAGGATTCAGTATTCCCTGAGGATCAAAGATGCTCTTGATTGCAGCAAACAGATCTATCACTTCATCGGACAATTGTTTGCGAGCGAATGGAGCTTTTAGGCGACCTTCAGCCGACTCTCCGATTAAATGACCGTGGTGTGCAGTGACCAGCTCGCTGTATTCACCAAGTAACTTAAATATTTTCTGCTTGTCACTGACTTTTTTCAAATGTAACTGCGGGCGGGCGTAGAACACGCCTTCACGCGCATGACCATACAACGGCATACTTACATGGTGTTTTTTCGCCAGTAGAGCTACTGCTGCGGCAAAATCCTCGAACCGTTCACTCGGAACATACGCGCCGTCAACCAGCGGTGGGGCTGACTGTTCGTCATCTGTCGGGTCCAGCAAATACGAACTGACATCACGCAGTAACAGTAGCTCATTTGCCTCTGATGTGTCGCGTGCGATAACCAAATAGACAGCCTTGTCGGCGAGTAGCTTCACTACCTTTTTCTCTTTTTTGCGACGAACACGCTCACTAAATTCATCAAACCCGAAAACCAGTACGGCGCCGATTTCGCTTTGCTGTCGAGCCTCGTTATAAAAGGCATATTTCTTGCCGCGCTTTTGGGCGGCTTCGAATTGCTGTCCGTCGATCACTTCCAAAATGCTAGGCTCCAACTGCTTCATGTCGTCAATCGCATCACGAGCCGCGTCGTAGCTATCAAATGCCAGCGCGCCAATACCGACCTGCGTATTCAAAAATTCTGTTCGCATGATAATTTCAGAAACGATTCCAAGTGTCCCTTGGCTGCCTAGAAATAGCGGCATGAGGTCAATCGAGCCGTCAGAACGCTTTACGTCTTCGATACCGGAGTAGCCGACATTGTCACGAATATCGCTTGAAATCTCTGAATCAATCAGCTCTTGATTGTCATTAATCAGATTATCGATCTGCCGATAGATCTCGCCCTCGAACGTTTGCATACCTTTTTTGCGATTCAGCTCTCGTTTACTAATACGCCCAGTCTGTAAAACATCACCGCTTGCTAGTACTACCTCTAATTGATGAACCCAATTTTTTGTCGAGCCATATTTTCCTGATAGAATACCGCTCGCGTTATTCGCTATAGCACCACCGACAGTGCTATAGGCGGCAGAGCTGGGGGCGGATGGTATATGCAGACCTTGCAAAGCAAGGCTATCGTTCAGCGTCTTGAATAATACACCCGGCTGCAGTCGTACGAGTTTTTGTTTTGAATCCAGTTCAAACAGTGAATTCATATGTGCTGTCGTGTTGACGATAACGCCACGGCCGATAGCAGCACCCGTCTGGTCGCTGCCCGCTCCACGTGCGGTGATCGGCAAGATATGCCCTTTTTCTGCCAGTTGCCACGAAAAGCGCGCTATTTTACGAATATCATTTGTTGTTCGCGGATAAACTACCATTTCTGGAGTTATAGATAGCACGCTGGCATCAGTAGAAAACGCACTGAGGGTATTCTTGTTTGTCGTCACCTCGCCCAGGATGTGCTCACTCAGATATTCAGCAACTTTACTCATCAGTATTTCCCCTTACGAATCTGCAAATCATTGCTACTATGATACCACAAGCGTGATTGTTTTTGTCAGCACTCGCGAGCATTAATTATTTAATGCGCTGTTTACCGAGCAATCTAGCGGCTTTTTATATGCTACTTGGATTTATGACGAATGTTTGCTATAGTTAAAAAGCATTAAGCGCGAGTGGTGGAATTGGTAGACACGCTAGCCTTAGGAGCTAGTGCCTTCGGGCGTGGAGGTTCAAGTCCTCTCTCGCGTACCAAATTAAAAACAGGTAGATATAGCTACCTGTTTTTAATTTGGCCACTACTTACCCGTCTATGAATCACATATAGTACTGTTATCAAAACCATAATGCCATTTAGTCTCACCCAGTTGGCTATAATTCATGCCGTATAGCGTGCGGACTCGCGAAGTATTAGGTGAATACGATAGATATAAAGCGCTTCCGCAGTCAAAGCCGGTCTCTCTTCGAGGAAGTGGTTTTGCGAACACAACTTCTTCACCTTTTGCGAAATAGTGTATTTTATCGTAGCCTAAAGAGTAAGCTTTAGCGACGATGTCAGCATCTTCTGAATCGTTTATCTCGTAAAACGAGGACCCGGACGACATGGAATAATAACCTTGAGTATATCGATAATCGCCTGTCGGTATTTCTGATCTGAGAATATACTTAGCAGACTCTTCCAAATCAAATGCCTCGGGACTAATCGTTTTATAGCAATCACTATCACTGTCGCAGAGATTAGCATAGCGTGCCGCTTCTGACGTACTCCGTTCGGCGTGCCCCGAGCTACTGTCAGCAGTCGAATCCTCCAGCCGACGCATGTGTAGTATGTAGAGAAAACTGACGACCGCTACTGTAATACCGATCAAGATAGTAAATGCAGCCCTTTTCTTCGATAAATTCTTACTCATATAATTTTACCCCTTTAAAAATAAAAAAGCGCCCACTAGCGCTCTCGGCGGTAAAAAGTGAGATTCGCGGTACCATAACTACGATTGTCCACCTAGACAATCGCACTCTGTGCGTTTCTGACCTTTTACTTCTGCAGGACTTATGCCCCAGCAGTTGAATTGTGTGAATGTACGTTTGTTGTACGTTCTTATAATAGCAAACATTTAGCCTTATGTCAATACTACTTATGAATATAGTGACTTGCCGATGTACTTTTTGTAGTTTTCACGGAGGTGGCTATTGCTTACCCGCAGGTATTTTTGTGTCGTCATCAGGTCTTTATGCCCTAGTAGATTCTGTATCGTCACCAGGTCGCAGCCTTGCTGCAGCAAGTTAATTGCGAAGCTATGTCGCAGCTGGTGTGGCGTTATCTCTATACCGCCATGTTCTCTGAAGCAAACCTGTATACGTCGCCTGGCTGTTTTAGTTGTAATAGGAAGTCCAGCCCATATCGTTTCGTTGAGGAATACGTTATCGGTTGGGCTTCTATCGTGTAATTTTATAAACATACCTAGCTCATTCGCTAGTTGATCTGTTATATAGACGGTGCGTTCAATAGAACCTTTACCTCTTACGTGAATAGCGTCACCGTTAATATCGAGGACAAGTAGACCACACAACTCGCCGATGCGAAGTCCTGCTTCATAAGATATAGCGATCATCAGTGAGTCTTGGACGTTCTCAGCGTTCTTAATCGTTTCTGCGACTATGTTTACGTCTATGCTTTTAGGTGTTGCGTCAGGCTCTTTAACGAGCCGTATAGCTTGTGGCATGACACGCACATCCATTTCTTTATACTCAAGCACCCACTGCATAAAGGCCTTGAATATACGCCTACCGGTATTCGTAGTGCTTTTACTATGTGTCTTCTGATACTCTGCAAAGTATATATCTACAAATGGGTTATTGATCTTAGATAATGTCTTATACCCGATGCGTTCGCAGAATGCAGAGAACTGAGTGAGATGTGTTTTACGTGTTGTCATTGTCCATTTAGAGAGAGCGAGGACATCTGTGCAATAGGAAAGATACTGAGTAATCAGCGTATCTATGTCGTTCGACTCTTGAAGTCCCAAACGGATACGTTCAAGAGTCTGCTGGATTTCCTTGTCCATTGCATTTCTCTTCTCTACCCTCGCTCTTAACGATTTATATATACGGGCTTTTTATTATGAAGCCCGAAATGATGTACGTATAGTGAACAATGTTTCACTAATGTTTTATGGTGCGTAATTGCTTACACACCATCTCTTTTACATAGAAAGGTGAACAGTTTTGCTGGACTATTACCCTTCTTTGCTTGTTCTACGTTATTCCAGATGTTTGCTTCTGAAAGTTTGTATGCCACCTTACAATAGAATGCTCTGAATCCGCTGTTTTTGAATTCCGCAACTAACTGATCGGCTATATACTCTACTCTTTTTGATTGATTGTACTTACGACTATCAATGTCATTGTTCATTGTAATTGCTGTTTCAAGAGAAACAATTTCATTGTCATTGACTGTTGTTTTCACCTTAATATCCCCATATTTAAGGCATAGCGAATAGACTACGATCATCGTCTATCGTTTATGCATTTGATGAAATCTACAAC
>SEAL01000101.1 GCA_004145215.1 Chloroflexota bacterium
AGTAGCCATGTTTTACGAAGAGAACTCACGCGAACACGCGTCGTTTTTATCGTTTCAACCGGTGTATTCGAAAGGATATGTAATAGTTCGGTGTAATACACGTAACTCATTCGGACGGCTAGTTGGCTGCTACGAGGTAGTTTGTTTAAAGAGTTGTTGGCTGTAACGAAATCTGATTTAATATCTGCAATGATTCGCTGTTTTGCTGCTTCGTCGAATGCATCAAACGTTTCGTTTGGAAAATACAGTCGGCCGAGTTCTCTGTAGTCGCTAGCTAAATCGCGCAGAAAATTTACTTTTTGATAGGCTGATCCTAGGGCGCAGGCGCCGGGTCGAAGTGCTTCGTATTGCGCGGCATCGCCTTTACAAAATACGCGCAGACACATTAGCCCGACAACTTCGGCTGATCCGTGAATGTATGTCTGGTATAGGTCGCTAGTGTAGAGTTGCGGTGATAAATCCATGCGCATGCTGGCGAAAAAAGGTTTGATAATGTCTGCATCGATATGGTAGATCGCGGCAGTTAAGGCAAACGCATGAACGATTGGATTAGTGCTATACTGCGATGAAATCGCTGCGAATGTATCTGCCTCCAATTGATCCAGCTGCATAGCTGCATCTGGACCTTTGTAGGTGTCGACGATTTCATCAGCGATGCGTACTAGTCCGTACACCGCGTAGATATGTGGTTGGATATCTTTGTCAAAAAATCGGCTACTGATACCAAACGAACTTGAATAAGCCAATGTCAGTGCGCGACTGGAATTGTAGGCAACCCGATTATAAAGTTCCATTAAGTAGTTCGCTCGACGACTTTTTTAATCAATGCATCAAATTCTGCCTGCGGTTCTGGTGCGAGTGACAGCTGCGATAGTGCAGCGCGAGCCGATGATTCGTATTGTCGGATGGTTTGTTCGGTGGCAGCTTTCGCGCCGCATGATATAAATAGATCTTTGACTTTTGCAATCGTTGTGATGGTAGCGTCGGGATCGCCAAACGATAGATCGAACAGTTCACGGTCTTTACCGCTTAATCGTTCTAGGCACTGTTCCACTAAATAAGTTCGCTTGCCCTCACGAATATCACCAGAACTTGATTTGCCCGTTTTGGTTTCGTCGCCAAACACACC
>SEAL01000102.1 GCA_004145215.1 Chloroflexota bacterium
GAACGTAACAAACCACACGTTAACGTGGGTACAATTGGTCACGTCGACCATGGTAAAACAACTTTAACTGCTGCGATTGCAACTATTTGTGCAAAAACTTACGGCGGTGAAGCGAAAGATTACGCAGCAATTGACTCTGCACCAGAAGAAAAAGCACGTGGTATTACAATTAATACTTCACACGTAGAATACGATTCTCCAACTCGTCACTACGCTCACGTAGACTGCCCAGGACACGCCGATTATGTTAAAAACATGATCACTGGTGCTGCTCAGATGGACGGTGCAATCCTTGTATGTGCTGCGACTGACGGTCCTATGCCACAAACTCGTGAACACATCCTTTTGTCTCGCCAAGTAGGTGTACCTTACATCCTTGTGTTCTTGAACAAATGTGACCTTGTAGACGACGAAGAATTGCTTGAATTGGTAGAAATGGAAGTTCGTGAACTTCTTTCTACTTATGACTTCCCAGGTGATGACACTCCAATCATCCGTGGTTCAGCTCTTGCTGCGCTAAATGGTGACCAAGGTCAATATGGCGAATCTGCTGTAATCGAATTGGTTGCTGCACTTGATTCTTACATTCCTGAACCAGAACGTGCGATCGACAAAGCATTCTTGATGCCAATCGAAGACGTATTCTCTATCTCAGGTCGTGGTACAGTAGTAACTGGCCGTGTTGAATCTGGTATCGTGAAAGTAGGCGAAGAAGTTGAAATCGTTGGTATCAAAGATACAGTTAAAACAACTGTAACTGGCGTAGAAATGTTCCGTAAATTGCTTGACGAAGGTCGTGCAGGCGAGAACTGTGGTGTTCTTCTACGTGGTACTAAACGTGAAGACGTTCAACGTGGTCAAGTACTTGCTAAACCAGGTACAATCAAGCCACACACTAAATTCGATGCAGAAGTATACGTACTTTCTAAAGAAGAAGGTGGTCGTCACACTCCATTCCTTAACGGTTACCGTCCACAATTCTATTTCCGTACAACTGACGTAACTGGTGCGATCCAATTACAAGAAGGCGTGGAAATGGTTATGCCTGGTGACAACGTAGAAATGTCAGTAGAATTGATCCACCCAATCGCAATGGACCCAGGTCTACGTTTTGCGAT